>NZ_JAVJTO010000118.1:0-97643 GCF_040220235.1 Coleofasciculus sp. B1-GNL1-01 | reverse complement strand
CAAAGCCCTCTTAATTTCTTTGGACTCTTTTGTCTGATTGATAAAATTAGCTAATTCATCTATAATGTTCATTTTGTGTCCTTTTCCTAGGGATGTATTATTACTATTATATCTGTTGCGACCTATTTAGGGCTGCTATAGCTCCTTGAATAACATTAAGATCCCAACCTTCTGTATCTGTTTTTAGTATATCTATATTTTCAATGTCATTATTCTCGCAAAACTCATCAATAGTTTTTACATTTACAATATCATAATTTTCTGATATCGGCATAATATCTTCTACCAATGAATTCAAATTAGATTTTTCTTTGAGATAAATTTTTCTAGATTCATTAATATTACCAAGGGCGTGGTTGAAGCAGCTAACTCTATTTAATTTTTCTGTATTATAATGTAACTCGTCAAAAGTTTCTTTAATAGGTTCAAATGACAGGATATTTGCATTAGGAAAACTCTTGTAAAAATGGCGTGCTGTCTGACCAATATTAGCTCCAACATCAAAAATCGTCTTGATTTGCCCTAAATTTGGATATATTTTATTGATATCGGCTACCAAATCCAGACCGACTGGTAAGTATCTAGTTTGTGTTTTATATATTTTGCGACCTAACCTGTGAAAGATGGTTTTCATGTAATGTTTCATTTTAACTCAAGAGAAACTCTGATAGGCTACATCTTACCACTGAATTGCTTAAGTGTGTTCTCTGACTCACGATTTTGTACAATTAGGTCATCTACATCTACGTGGAGTGTGGACATACTGCCAGCCCCCCAAAACCTAAGTGGAATTAACTTTTGCAGAACGTTTAACTTGGAGTAAACCGCCGTGACCCCAGCTACAGCCTCTACATTAGTAAGCGAAGACCAAGCCTTATCCCTAGTGGATTCGGTGATTCAGCAATCCCAAGCTGAAGGCGTGTTCGTCAGCGTTAGTTCCAGTGAATCTGCTCTCAGCCGCTTCTCAGAAAATCAAATTAGCCAGAATATTAACCGCCATAAATTTACTCTCACCGTTACCAGTTATTTCGGTAAACGCAGCGCATCAGCTTCCACCACAGAATTTTTACCCGATGCAATTACCGATACCATCCAGCGATCCGAAGAATTAGCTCGGATTGCACCCGAAGATCCAGAATGGGTGCCCTTGCTTGAACCCCAAGTCTACGAGTCGCGTGTTCCTGCCTTTGACGACGCCACAGCCACGTTATCACCCTTAGCACGCGGAGAAATGGTACAACAAATCTGTGCTAAGAGTGCTAAAGCTGGAGTGGAAGGTTCTGGACGATTGAGTACTCAAGCCTTTGCTCAAGCTGTAGGAAATTCCCTGGGATTACGCGCCTGCGATCGCGGAACCGAGGCGGAGTTGAGTTTTACCGCTCGAATTGAGAATGGATCGAGTTGGAGTCAGCGCACAGCGTTTGCTATTGCTCAGTTACCCCTAGATTCCCTGATTGAACCCCTGATTGAGCGGGCGTTTGCCGCCCGTAATCCCCGTGAAATTCAACCGGGTGTTTACCCTGTCATCTTTAATAATCCGGCGTTTGCGGATTTACTCCCCTGGGTGATCTTCAATTTAAATGCCCGATCCGCCGATGAAGGGCGATCATTTATGTCTCGCACCGATGACACAGGTCAACCTGCGGGGAATCGCCTTGGCGAACCCCTATTTAGTCCCTTGGTACAAGTGCAACGCCATCCCGCTCATCCATTGTTGCAGAGAGGAACCTGCTTTAGTGATGGATTGAGCAATCACTACCTGGAGATTATTCAGGATGGAGTGCCTAAAACCTTATCCTATAGTCGCTACTGGGCGCAACAGCAGGGAAAAGAACCGACAGGATCATTGTTTCCCATCGTTATGTCTGGATCTGAGCAAAGCCTGAGCGATTTGATTGCTCAAACGGAACGGGGAATCTTGGTTAATCGCGCTTGGTATGTGCGCTATGTCAATCCACGTACCTTAGAGGTGACAGGAATGACCCGTGATGGTACATTCTGGATTGAAGATGGGAAAATTGCTTATCCGATTAAAAACCTGCGATTTAACCAAAGTCTGCCGGACATGTTACGGGATATTGATGCTCTGAGTACGGTACAGCGTTTCGGGGGTCGGGTGATGCCAGGGGTACGAGTTAAGGCATTTAATTTCAGCAGCGTCACTGATAGCGTCTAAACAGTAGGGTGGGCAATACCCACCTTACCTACGGTTCGGAGATGAAGCTGCCGTATCAAGTATTACTAAGTTGAGGTGAGATATCGATTAAGCTAATCTCACGTTAATATATCTCCGCTACACCATCATGCGTCTAGAGCAGTTACAAGCTTTTTTAGCCGTTGCTGAGACAGGCAGCTTTCAACAAGCCGCCCGTGAATGCGGTGTTACCCAATCGACAATTAGCCGCCAAATTCAAGCGTTGGAAGCTGAACTGGGGTTACCCTTGCTCCATCGAACGGCTCGGGCGACATTAACCTTAGGAGGCGATCGCTTTTTATTTCGCGCCCGTAAAATCTGCAATGAATGGAAAACAGCTACCCAAGAATTAGCTGAGTTGTTAGAGGGAAAACAACCTGAACTCTGTGTCGCCGCGATTCACTCCGTCTGCGCCCATTATTTGCCCCCTGTTTTACAGCGTTTTTGTCAGGATTATCCCAACGTGCAACTGCGGGTGACGGCATTAGGGAGCGATCGCGCCCTGAAAGTCTTGAAAGATGGTTTGGTTGATTTAGCGATTGTCATGAATAACCGCTATTTAACCGCTAGCGCCGAAATGGTGACGGAGCAATTGTATGACGAACCCATCGAAGTCTTAATGGCAGCCGATCATCCATTAACAAAATATACCCTCGTGCCTTTGGATGCCCTAACGTGCTATCCCCATGTGATATTTAAAGATGGCTATGGAATGCAGCGATTGGTACAAGACTTGTTCTCCCGGCAAAGTGGCACCCTTAACGCTAGCTTAGAATTAAATTCCCTGGATGCTTTTCGGGGAGTTGTGCGTCAGGGACATTTAATTTCGCTGTTACCCCGATCTGCCTTGGTAGAAGCCCTAGGTGATCCGACTCTGGCTGTGCGTTCGATTGCCGCTGCTGCTACTGAAAATGGATCACCCCCGAAACAAACCTTGACCCGGCAAGTGGTGTTAGTCACGACACAAGATCGACTGCAAATCCCGCCGATTCGCGCCTTTTATAACATGGTGCTGGAACTTATGCCGACCTGTCATACAACAGTTCAAGAGACTGTGGGCATAACTCCCGCGATCGCTCCTTAGGGGCTGCTGAATAAGTGGTGAGGTGCGGGGAAGATGGGGAAGATGGGGAAGATGCTGCTTTTAGGCTTGCATTGCAAGGTTTTTGACCGTTTAGGCATCAAAACGAAAGCACTTGTTGGGTCAAAAAATGGATTAAAACCCTTGTGTGGTATGCCATCTACACTCATGCAGCAAGCCCTACACAAAGCCCCGTAAACTCAACGGTTTACAGGGCTTACCTTTATATTTGGTGGCGGGAGGCGGATTTGAACCACCGACCTTCGGGTTATGAGCCCGACGAGCTACCAGACTGCTCTATCCCGCGTCGCTTTAAACAGCATAACACCTATTTTCTAAATGTGGCAACTCTGATCAAAAAAGTGGAGGGAGTAGGAGTCTATTGCCTGTTCCCTGTTCCCTGTTCCCTGTTCCCTAAAAATTCAAAAACTCATCGAGAGTTCGCCAATCACCTCTAGACGCTTGAACTCACCGAAATGCATAAAGGTTTCCGCCAAACTTTCCGCCACGGCGGGACTAATCCAACCCATTTGCTTCAAAAGCTGAATCGCTACCGCATATTTAGCGCGTTTGGCTCCATCCATGACTTTAATTGTCATACCCAGTCCTTCACCCACACGACCGATACATTGAACCCCTTCTGATCCCGCTTTACTCACCAGTTCGCCTTGGGTCAATCGCATTAATTCCGTATCAAATGCCCCTTCTCCTGCCACTAAGGTAGGATGATGGGTCATTGCCCGAACAATTCGCTCCATTGCCAAATTGTCACCAGAAGCGAGTTGAGCAAAGAGGGTGGCGATTTGAGCGAGTTGCAAAAAATACGTCGGTGCGCCACAGTCATCGTGTGCCAAAATCAACTCTTCTGGTGGCATCCGCATCAATTCCGCGACTTTGCTCAAAACGAGTCGTTGAACGGGGTGATTGTACTGTAAATAACTATCAATAGACCAATTGCGTTGGCGACAGACAGCAAGCATACCTGCATGTTTGCCAGAGCAGTTGTATTCTAAGGCACTTTGCTTGCCCGGAGGAATAGGACATTGCAAGGCTGATGGGTCAACATCGCAGCGCCAAAGAATCTTAAAAACCTGACGAACCTGTTCCAGATGACCTTGGTGGGAACTACAAATAATTGCCAAATCCCGGTCGTTAAGATTATATCGTTCCAGGGTTCCCGTTGTGGTAACTGCCAGAGCCTGAAACGGTTTGAGTGCCGAACGAATAAAGGTTGATGTTTCTGAATTGCCCGCTACAGATAGGACACGCCCTCGCTCGTCACAGAGGACAGCTTGAGCGTGGTGGACGGATTCGGCTATGCCTTCCCGGAGTAAACGGACTTCGATCGCTGGTGCTTGATTACGTTTTACCCTTGTCATTCGTTATTCGTCATTGGTCATTGGTCATTGGTCATTTGTAAGAGTTTAGGGAATATTGACAGAAATTAATAGTGTTGGGTTTATTTCCACCAACCAACTTAATCGTTTTGAGGAAAAACCCAACCATAAATTATCAAGAAAGATTCCATAGCAAGCTGCCACTTATAATCAGAATAGCGATAATGCCCAATGTTCGTTGCAGACGTTGCAGAATGGGCTGAACTTGATAGGAGACGATCAGGCGATCGCGACTCAGGACTTCTGGCGGCTTCGTCCAGGTTTGACCATCATACCAGCCGGACTCTTCATAGCCGATGGTTTCCTGAGATAAGCGATCGCACACGTAAGACCAACCTAAGTACAGTCGCAGTAACACCAATATCAAAAACACGCCAGCACCTGCGCCACCTGCCAAAATAAACTGTACCAGATGCTGGTGCGGCGCAAAACTAGCGGCGGCGACTGGACCGGCTATTAACCAGCTTAAGCCCCAAACCCAAGCCAGCTTGAGTCCATAATTTCTCAATTCTAGCTTCGCCCAACGGAAAAACCAAGAGTCTTTTAATTGTTGGTACTCATGAATCGGTTGTTGTTCTGTCGGTACGGGACAGAAAGAAACGGACGATTCCCTCATAGTATTTGTTCAGGTTAGGATTGTTGCGAATTGAATTCAACATGTTCGGCGTGACCCCAAAATGCTTCTAGATTATAGAACTCCCGTTCATGAGGCAGCATAATGTGAACAATCACTTCACCGTAATCCTGAAGCAGCCAGCTTCCATCAGCTTGTCCTTCGGTTCGTAGAGGACGCCGTTGCCAAGTCGTTTCCACTTGATCTTCAATCGACTGAGAAATCGCCCTCACCTGTACCCGCGAAAAGCCTGTTACAATCACAAAATAATCAGCAATATAGGAAACATCTGCCACGCGCAGGATGACGATATTTTCACCTTTGCGATCATCGGCAGCTTGGGCAATGGTTAATGCCAGATCGGGTCTAGATTTTTGGTCTTGGTTTTCATTGACAAATAAGGTAGATGAGCGTTGAAATTGGTCTTTTGTCATTTGTCCTTTGTCATTTGTCATTTGTTAGAGTTTGATATTTTTTTATAAAACGTAACATTTTTCGGTTTATGTCCATTGACCTACTGAGTCAATTCTGGTTTTTGGCTAAAGCGTTGCACTGCCCAGTTCCGAGTTAAGATCATGCGGGGGTGAATCAGGCGACGAGTATTGAGCAGGTGCTTGACACAGTAGTCACAGGTTAGCCAAACGGCTTTGTGCAGATCAACGCGAGCAATTTTACGCAAATTCTCCAACTCCGGTGTATCACCACGACCTGGTTCTAGACTATCGGCTAAAAACACAACGCAGCTCATCTCACTCATTCCTGGATTTCCTAACGTGTGCAGCGCGATCGCATTGAGTACAGCGTCCTCTTGGATAGCGAACTGCTCTTTAGCCACGATAGCACTGACATCAGCATGTAACAGATGGGGAGTCGCCGCACAGATTGGATCTATATCGATACCTCCCTCCTTAGCCATTCGCAAGAGTCGCTCTGGCTTAAAGTATTTAGCCAGATCATGCATCAATCCGGCTTGAGCGGCTTGCTCCACATTTAAATGATAATGTCGAGCTAATTCCACAGACATCTGCTCAACCCTCAGGATGTGTTGCATCCGGGCTGTCGGAACATTATCGTTTAGCCAGGTTAAAACCTGATCCCGCATTCGGTCACAAAACTCCTCAAGGCTAAGATTGACTCTATACTATAGGTATTGAATCCATTTTATCTCAACGCTTCTGAAGGGAAGCAAAGAGTTGTTCATAGCGATCAAGCGCTCGGTCAAACGCATAATTTTCTTCGGCATACTTTCTGCCTTTCTCACCCAAAGCTTTGACTTTTTCCGGATGGAGATAGAGATCCAGAATTTCGGCGGCTAAATTTTTGGGATTTTCGGGTTTGACAATAATACCACCGCCACTTCTTTGAATGGCACTAGCGGCTGTACCTTCGGCTGGCACCGAGGCGATGATGGCACGACCGCTTGCCATCAAAACTGGAATTTTTGAGGGCATATTAAAGTCAATAACATTATGCTTTTGCAAAACCAAGCCCACATCGGCGGCGGCTAGCATTTCCGGGAGTTTTTCCCGAGGTTGAAACGGTAGGAGGAGAACATTGGTAGCTTTACAGGTTTGTTTGTATAGCTGTAATTGTTGCAAGGCTTTAGCTTCGGCTTTCACCAGCGATCGCGCTTTCTTTTGGATCTCAATTTGCCATTCTACCAGCGCCTTCGCTTCTTCTTTCTGCAATCGTTCTAACGCTTTTTCTTCTCCCACAATGACAATGGCAATTTCGGGAACGTGGCGCAGGCGAATCGAAGCCTGGATAACGGTTTCTATGCCTTGACTCAGCGCTATATTCCCCGAGTACATGACCACAAACTTGCCGTTGAGTCCATGCTCTTGACGGAATGCATTTGGTTCTTTAGGTAAAGGTTTGATGAAATCAACATTCACCCAATTCGGAATCAGCTCAATTTTGCTTTCACTAACTCCCTTATTCTGCAAATTTTTAATAAACCCATCAGCAATAACACTAATTTTGGTCGCTGTCCGGTAGGCAAATTTTTCCAAAATGGAAAAGATGCGAATCAGCTTGGGATTGGTCAGAATTTCCAGGTGTACGGCAGCATCTGGTAAAATATCCTGAAGATTTAGAACCACTGGAACCCGGTGTAACCATCCTAGGAGTGCTGCGGGTACGGCAACAGGTAGTGGTGGTGCTGTCAAGAAAATGATGTCGGGGCGCTTACCCTTTAGAGCATGGACAAAACTCGTCACCACAAAGCTAACTTCCAATAATAATCGGTCGATTAAACTGGGTTCAGGGCGAATCCAGACATAACTGCGTTGAATCGCTACACCGTTGATAACTTCGGTACAGTATAATTTGCCTTGGTAGTCTTTATAGACTTCTTTTTGAGGATACCAAGGCATACCCGTAACCACCCGAACCTGATGTCCTCGTTTCACTAACCCCTCAGCGAGTTCGGTCATCAGTGGGGCAATGCCAATGGGTTCGGGAAAATAGTTGTAGGAATAAATCAGAATTCTCATAAATTTTAGGAAAGCAAGTGGGACTTACCCAGTTGGGGCTAATTTTTTCGCCAAACTAGCCGAGTGCCTATCAATCAGCATATCTAGGCTTATGTTCAAGGACATTGCACGGCTCAATTGCTAAGGAAACACCATTATTGTAGAATCTACCTATTGTAGTTGCCTTTATCAGAATGCCGCATCGTAAGAGTAAGTGCAATCAGCCTAGAGGCTGGATAAATTCAATGGCTCACTGGTACGAGTCGTTTTCCCATAAATAAACAATTGCGCTGATCAGATAAGCGTTGATAAAATAGTTCATCCGTGAATTGCTCCATCAAAATTAATCCTCTGCCTGTTTCCTCTAGAAGGTTACAGCCTTTTTGGTGTAAAGCGTCCAACTTAGCCTGCAAATCGAACGGTTGTCCATAATCCCAAATCCGCATTTCTAAGCGGTCAGCAAATATCTTCAGCTCTAGCTCAACCGGTGTGGTTTGAGGCAAGTGGCGATGAGCGTGGTGAACCACGTTGGCAAAGGCTTCGTCTAGTGCCACTTTACAATCCCTGCAAAATTGGTCAGGAAATTGGCGCAAAGCTAACCGATCAAACCAGGCGAAAATTTCAGCAACAGCATTGATGTCTGTGGCTACCTTGAGATGCGATTGTTTAATGGGTTTGTCAGGGTGCATCAATCGAAAGCTAGTCCCATATTTTTTTAAGCCGCGCCACTATTTTTAGAAAAAACCACTAAAATTGTTTTAATAATTAATTTGACATCATACATCAAGCTCCAGTGATGCTGATAGCGTAAATCTAGGTCAATGATATCCTTAAACTCGTGGATTTGATTTCGCCCATTGACCTGCCACTCCCCTGTCATACCCGGTTTGACATCTAAACGCTGCCATTCGGGGACATCGTAGTAATCTACTTCATCCGGTGTTGGGGGTCGAGTTCCCACCAAACTCATTTCCCCTTTCAGGACATTGATAAATTGAGGCAGTTCATCAAGGCTAGTCTTCCGTAAAAACCGACCCACTCGCGTTACTCGGGGATCTGGGGCATTTTCATCCAACAGTTTAACTCTAATCTTACCCTTACTAATATCCTGACTACCGACATACATAGAGCGGAACTTCCAAATCCGAAACTCTTTGCCCATCCATCCCTTACGGATTTGATTGAAGAAGATGGGACCTGGCGAATCAAGTTTGATGGCAATAGCAATGGGAATAAACAGCAGTGCTGTAATTCCTAAGCCAACAATTGCGCCGATAATATCGAGTCCGCGTTTGATCCCAGAGCGGGTAGAGGGGTGAGTGGGTGGTAATGCTGGGAGCTGACTTGATTCAGACAGGAGTTCCACGGTGAGAATTTGATCGAGTCCCGTCATTTTCAAAACTGCCATGACCGGAGTGCTAACATTGGTGAGTACCAGTTCAACCTCTTTACTGGTCGCATTTTTGTAATTGTTGACCAATGCCCCAATCCCACAGCTATCGATAAAAGTTGTTTGACGAAAGTCTAAAAGAATTTTTGGCGGTAGGGGGTGGTTGTGCAGAACTTGCTGGAAGGTTTCTTTGAAAGCCACAGCTTCAAGCACACTCAGGCGAGCCGGAAGTTGCATGACGGGAGTTTCGTGCAATAGTATTACTTTAAAATCCGCTTCTGACATTGAGTCACCCATAACGACCTGTATTGTTGGTATGCACCTGTGTTTCTGACCAATATTGTGTCGTACAATTGCTAACTTAACCGAAAACTCACTGGAATTTACTGATTCAATGTAAAAAAATGTCAGCTAAGACTGGACGCACCGCACGGCTCATTGAACTGTTCTCTGCCATTCAAGGGGAAGGACTCAATGTTGGTATCCGTCAATTATTCATCCGTTTGGCTCTGTGTGATTTGCGCTGCCATTTTTGCGATAGTCAGAATACCTGGACAGTTCCAGATTTAGCTGCTGTGGAACAAACCCCCGGAAATCGGGACTTTGAAGCTCATCCTAATCCCGTAACCGTTGATCAGTTACTGGCATGGGTTGAGCGGCAAAATTATCCAGGACTCCATGAAAGCATTAGCATAACGGGGGGTGAACCCCTGTTGCAGGCTCCCTTTTTAAGAGAGTTCTTGCCCGTAGTACGACATCGAACCGGGTTACCCATCTATTTGGAAACCGGTGGGCATCGTCCGGAGCAACTAGACCAGATTCTACCCTATTTAAATAGTATCGGTATGGATATGAAGTTGCCGAGTGTAAGTGGGGAAGACTGTTGGCACGCTCATCGTCAGTTTCTCCAGGTTTGTGGCGATGCAGATGTTGAGATTTTTGTCAAGCTGATTATTTCCAAAACCACGAACACCGCCGAACTGGAGTTAGCCGCCGAATTAATTGCAGCGTGTAACCCCAGTATTCCCGTGTTTTTACAACCGGTAACGCCCCTAGCGAAATCTGATCATTCGCCAATGACTCCGCCAACGCCGACTCAAGTTTTAGAATGGCAAGCGTTGATGAAGCGCCATCTCAAATCAGTGCGCGTCATCCCCCAAACCCATAAGATGATCGGTCAGCTTTAGCATGATTCGGCGAGAAGCCCCACGCTGTACCCAAAAGGATCAGCGCTGGGTAATTCACGCTCTGGATTCCCGTTTGCTTTTCGCTTCGGCTTTGGCTTTAGCCGCACTTTTTTTCAATGCAGCTAGGCGGGCTTCGTAGCGGCGACGTTGACGGCGACCGGGTGTAACTTCAACTAATGTTTTTAAGGCACTGCCTAGGCTCTTGTAGGCGTTAGGGAGAGTGTAACCAAAGCGAGTAGCCAGAGCGATCGCTTTTTCGTCTGCCTCAATTTCTGCCTTGAGAGTTTTCTCGCCGTTGTTTTTCTGATAGAGTCTCCATCCAGAAACACCACAGAGGGCAAGTGCCAACAGCAGTAGCAATCCATCTTGTACCCAAAGTTCCCCAACAGCCCCTCCCAAACCAATGGCTAGGGCTGCCATTTCCCATCCTTCTTTGGGGATCGTGTCATTCTGAATCCGGGCAACTTCGTGCCAAAATAGGAGATTACGTTGGTCAAGGGCAAACTGCTCCCATTTCACTAAGTCAATTTGCACCTCCACCTCATCGCTACCAATTTCTTCGGTGCGTAACAATGGGGGATTGACCTCAGTCGTTCCTTCCACCATGACCCAGCTTTGCAATTCTGGGGGGAGTAAGGTTTTCAGACGCCGAAGTTCACTCATCTCGGCTTTGGCAGAAGAGGTTGCATAGGATGTCATAGATCTGCCTCCAGGAAACTTAAACCAATAAATAAGGGTATCATTTGGCAGTATAGCGAGTTCGCTCTCTGCCTTGTTTTTACCTAGCTGTCAGGATTCAACGGAATACGGCAAGGGATGGGGGAGATGAGGAAGATAGGGAAAAGAGTACTGAGGAAAAATAATGAATGAAAAATAATGCGTCACTGTAGGGATATATATACGAGAAGACCCGGAGTTCACGCCTATCCCAAGCATCTCGTATTGCTGCTACCTTCCGGTTCTGACAAGGTTTGAGCGTTGGGATTGCATGAATCCGAGTCAGTTATCAGTATAACAGCTTTGTACCCCATTGATCAGTTCACGGAGATATTTTTTCATTCGGCAATAATCCGCCATTCGTGAAGCTGGTATTTGACACAGTGATTTGCCACCAACGGATCTCGCTCAACGATCGCCTGTGCCTCTTGTTTTGAATTCGCCTCAAACAGGAGCATTCCACCCCCTCGCTCAGCCCAGTAACCTGTTTTGGCTTGGTGTCCTTTGGCAATCAAGTCTTGGACGTAGGCTTTATGAGCCGGAACATATTGGTCAAACGTAGGTTTATCGACGATGCCTTCTTCTATCTTGACGAACCAGGGCATTTGCTTTTTACTCAAAACCGCAGATAGTACATTATCTCAGATATCAGGTCTGGGGGAAGGGCAAGGCGTCGCTGTAAGTCGGCTAAATTACGATAGTTACCCATCTCTTGCCGATTTTGGGCGATCGCTCTGGCTACAAACAAGTCAACCCCAGGAATTCGGCTCAGTTGTTCCACGGATGCTGTATTCGCCGGAATCGACATGGGTGTTGCTGGACTTTCGGCGTCATAGTAACAAAAGCTGAGAATTGGTTGTAACGGCTGTAACCGCGCCACAGGGATACTTAACGCCGCCGCAATATCCTCCAAACAGCAAAACTGTACCCCACTATTTGCCAATTCAACCAGCGATCGCGCTTGATGAATAGATATCCCTGGTAATCTTAGCCAGTCATCCACCGTCGCTTGATTGACATCAATTCTCATCCCTAATGCTACCGCCACCTCAATGTCTTGTGCCGATTGCAGCCGATAGTAAGGATCGCTCTGAATCCGGGCTTGGATTGAGCGCCAGGTTGGGTTTAATCGTTCTGTCGATAACAGCCAGTCAAACAATGCCATCTTCTTTTCAGGCGATACGATCGAGTAATTGGCGACGCTTTTGCTCAAACTCATATTCTGACATCAATCCCTCCTGACGCAGCTTGTCCAGTTGTCGCAGTGCATCCGCGATCGCACCCACTTGCGCCGGATCAACCTCTGGGATTTGACTTGGCGCTGATGTCCCAGTTGGGATCAAATCGCCATTAAAATTTTGGTCGAATTGCTCCGAATTTTGCAACAAATACCATACCCCTTCAATGGCACTCGCCACTCTGGGAATTGGTGTCCAGGACAGCAACAAATACAAAACTCCCCACCAAGGTTGCCCCAGATAAAACTTGTGCAGTCCAGAAACAGGTATCACTACCCCACTAAACGCCAGTAAGGAAGCGACTTTTCGACTTTTCGGCTTGCTTAACATAGTGGTTCTAACACCAGACGAAAGGACACCGTTATCAATCAAGAAAGAGGAACGCCATACTTTTATGATAGAGAGATGCTGCTCAATACTACTGGCAGGAATCTCTAATTTAATTTCCTCTCCTCCCTGCACCCTGCACCCCCACACCTCTACTCCCTTGTATCGCCAATACGGATAACCGAAGTTTCCTCTAAGTGCAACACTGCACTAGAATATGACTGGAAACGGCAGTACAACCCACTCGGTTGATCGGGTAAGAGCTATGGGGTTTTTTGATTCAGATATAGTCCAACAAGAAGCTAAACAACTGTTTGAAGATTATCAGTCCCTTGTCCAATTGGGAGGCAGCTACGGTAAATTTGACCGAGAAGGGAAGAAAATTTTCATTGATCAGATGGAAGCGATGATGGAGCGCTATCGAATTTTTATGAAGCGCTTCGAGTTATCCGAGGATTTTATGGCTCAGATGACAGTTGAGCAGCTTAATACACAACTTGGTCAGTTTGGCATCACGCCTCAGCAAATGTTTGATCAAATGCAAATGACGTTAGAGCGGATGAAATCGGAACTGGAACAACAGTCTTAGAAGTGGACTCGCAGGGGTTTGGTTACCAAACCCTTATTATTTGCGCCGCCTATCCTAGACATCCACCCGATCAGGTGAAGCCAATTCGTGCTTGAATAGAGTAAGGGCAGCTTAATTGCTGCTCAAATCACGATATGGTGGAAAATGAAGATACCCACCCGTTCAACTTAATGAAAGGCAAACACGTTTTACTCACTGGCGGTACTGGCGGACTAGGAATAGGGGTGACTCCAGCCGTATTAGCCTCTACACCCAAAACGGTAACCATTCCTTATCGCAATCCTCAAGATGTAGAACGCCTGAAACAAATCCTATCCCCGGCGGATTTTGCCCGGATTAGCTTTGTCCCTACCGATCTTACTGATGAGGCGAATGTCAGCAAGATGATCGACGATATGGAAGGGGTGGATGTGCTGATCCATTTAGTGGGTGGCTTTTCCATGGGAAAAACCCACGAATACAGTTATGAAGCTTGGAAAAACGATTTTAACCTGAACTTAAATACCACCTTTTTGGTGTGCAAGCACAGTTTGGCGAAAATGCTGCCCCAGAATTATGGGCGCATTATTACCGTGGGATCGCGGGGGGCTGTGCAACCGGGGGGACAGTTAGCCGCCTACTGTGCAGCAAAAGCTGGCGTTGTCGCCCTGACTCAAGCGATCGCGGATGAAACCAAAGGCACAAATATCACCGCCAATAGTGTACTCCCTAGTGTGATTGACACACCAACTAATCGTCAAGCGATGGGGGAAGAAAATGCTAATCAGTGGGTGAAACCCCAATCTATCGCCCAGGTGATTTGTTTCTTAGCCTCAGACGCCGCGCAGGATGTAAGCGGTGCGGCTGTTCCCGTTTATGGCAGCATTTAAGTAGAGACGCGCCATGGCGCGTCTTTACATTGTTGTAAGGGCGGGTTTTACTTAACTCAATTGCCCTTCTTTGGAGATCATATCTGGGTAATTAATCGCCCATCATTGGTCATTCGTCAGTGATAAGAAACACAAATAACCAATAATTTTAGAACTATTTTATATCGCTTAACTCTAAATATACTATACTCTATTCCCTATCAATTGGAGTTACACAACAAGGATGACTTCTCTGATCTCTAAAAAAATATGTATGCTGGGTGATTTTAGTGTTGGTAAAACCAGCTTAATTCGTCGCTTTGTAGAACGACAGTTTAGTGATAAGTATTTGTCCACTGTGGGGGTAAAGATTTCCCGAAAAACGGTTGAAGTGCAAGCCAAGACGCCAAAAAAGACGCTCCAGGTACAAATGCTAATCTGGGATTTGGAGGGAAATACTAAATTTAAAACGGTGACGCCGATGTACCTACAAGGCGCAACCAGTGCGGTAATCGTAGCTGATGTCAGTCGGAAAGTCACAATCGATCATATTTTAGATCACTTACAGGCGTTTTTATCCGTCAATCCCAAAGGATTCGGTATCGTTGCGTTAAATAAAGCCGATCTTCTTTCGGAAAAACAACAGCAAGATTTGCTAGACAAGTGCCAATTGAATTATCCGGACAAAATCGCTGCTATCTATCCCACATCAGCTAAAACAGGGAAACATGTTGATGATATTTTTTTTATACTGGCGCAGCGAATGGTTGAATGAACAAGATTTCATCGGCTGTATTACTAAATCGCCAAATGTATAACAATGAAATACATTACTATAGGCTTTACAGGACAGATTAAATCGCTGAAACGACGTAAAAAACCCTTCTGTCCTTTGCCTCCTGTCTTCTGCTATAGGAATCTGCACCGAAGACGTCGATTCAGCTTACAGCACCAAAATAAGCTGATATGAGTATCCGTTTAAATAAACTTCTATCCCTGTTCGCACCACGCCACAGGGAATATTTATTAATAGATAAAGACGGTCAAATTATGGAGACTTCTCTGGGAGTCAAGCGGTTTGCCGAAGACCCGGATCAGGTTAGCCAAGGACAAAATATCTGTCTAGGATTTCCGGAACTTATCGGGTTAGAAGCCATTTTAGTCGATATTCTGGACGAACGACAGGATACTTTTGAATTAAAAGGAATTACCCGGTGTTCAGCGACAGGCGAATCGCTGTATATGGATTTGTATGTGATTAAACATCCGTTGGCTTTTGACCCGTCTAGCCCTGATAACCACAATCAATTAATTATTTTATTGGAAGATGTCACGGAACGGATGGTTTTAGAACAAACCTTAGTTCAAGCCACTAATGAAACCAACTTATTATTGAGTCGCTTATCGGCATCGAAAGCGTATATTGATCAAATTATTACAGCTATGGCAGATGCACTATTGGTGACGAAGCCTTCTGGAACCATTAAAACAGTTAATCGTTCGGCACAAAATTTATTTGGCTATGACAAATCTGAGTTAGTTGGCAACTCTATTCGCTTAATTTTGTCTATAGCTGACGACTTACTCACCGAACATCAACAGCAGCTTTGTGTTGAGCAAAAATCAATCAATAATTGGGAGGTTGTCTGTCAGAAAAAAACGGGAGATAAAATAATGGTATCCTTCTCCTGTTCAGCGATTCAAATGGAAACAGAAGGTAGCCCCCATTTTATTTATATTGGTCGAGATATTACTGAACGTCAGCGCACACAAAAGCGGATAGCAACTCAACATGCCATTACCCACATTCTCTCGAATTCAGGCACAATCGATGAGGCTATGCCCAAAATTTTGCCTGTAATTGGTGAAACGTTGGCGTGGGATTTGGGTGAACTTTGGGTTTCAGAAGTGATAGGCGGGAGTTCAGAAGTGATAGGCGATCGCGAGATAGATAGGATAACACCTCAGTTGCGGTGCGAACACACTTGGGTTAGCCGTGCGATTCCAGAATCGATGTCGATAACTCAGCCATTAATCGCATCCCCTACGGGGGGATTACTGGGTCAAATTTGGACGAGTCGTTCTCCTGAATGGATTAGCGATATCACCTCAGAATCGCTATCCCCAATCTTGCCAATTGCTGAATTACACAGTGCTTTTGGCTTTCCAATTCAAGACGATGAGCAAATTCTGGGTGTGATCACCTTCTATTCCTATGACGTGCAACCCCCAGATCCGGAACTGACGCAGGTTATGGTAACAATTGGTAATCAGTTAGGACAGTTTATAAAGCGTAAACAGGCAGAAGCCGCATTGCGACAAGAGCAGGAAAAATCTGAACAGTTACTCCTGAATATTTTACCTGAACCGATTGCCGAGCGATTGAAACATGAACATCAGATCATCGCCGAGGATTTTGCTGAAGTTTCGGTTCTTTTTGCCGATATTGTCGGGTTTACTCAACTTTCTTCCTCAATGCCTCCGATTACGCTGCTTAACTTACTCAATCAAATCTTTTCGATTTTCGACGAACTGTGCGAACACCATCAATTGGAGAAGATTAAAACCATTGGGGATGCGTACATGGTGGTGGGGGGATTGCCGCGATCGCCCCTCAACCATGCCCACGCGATCGCCCGAATGGCACTGGATATGCAAGCCGCGATCGCCCAGTTTCGGGATCAAACGGGACAGGCGTTTAATATGCGAATTGGCATCAACACCGGACCTGTGGTTGCTGGCGTAATTGGTTTAAAAAAATTCAGTTATGATTTGTGGGGAGATACCGTGAACATTGCCAGCCGCATGGAGTCACAGAGTATACCCGGACGTATCCAAGTAACAGCGGCAATCTACGAAAAATTAAAGGATACATTTGAGTTTGAGCAACGAGGTATGATTGACGTGAAGGGTAAAGGCAAGATGACTACCTATTTTCTTCTTGCTGTAAAATAAATTATTATAATCGGATAGCCAATCAACCCACTCAAGCGAGGAGGTATTTGCTTTTTTCCAGCTCTGTTAAACTCTACGCTGATCAGGTAGAGACGTAGCCAGCTACGGCGGTGATTAATAAAAGCAGGATAAGAATAATGAATGAAAAATCATTAATCCTGTGAAATTTTATAATTGCTATATGTGATTTTTATGCTGTAATTGTTGAGACCAAAAAATATTAGGAATAAAATAAAACTGAAGAGATTAGCCAATCTAGGTAATATAAATTCCTATGCACCCCCTGTTTAAAAAATTATTATTTTCTCGTCATATTGAATACTTAGCCGTAGATGAGTCATTCAATATTTTAGAACTATCTCATAAAATCGCTCAGTTCGCCGACCGTCCTCAGGATTTAAGTCTCGGTAAGGATGTGCGTCTGAGTTTCCCGGAACTTGTAGGGATTGAAGAGATTTTAAGCAATATCCTTCAGGGGCGACAGTTAAACTTTGATTTAAAAGGAATTGGACGATTTTCTGGACGAGGTAATCTTCTCTATTTTGATATGTATATTATTAATGACAGTGAAGACTATCAGGCAGGAAATAAACTAATTATTTTATGTGAGGATGTCACTGAGCGGATGAATTTAGAACAGACTTTAGTTCAACGCTCAAATGAAACGACCTTATTATTAGATGCTTGGGCAGCATCAAGTCAATATCTTGATAAAATCATTCAATATATAGGAGATGCTTTATTCGTTACCAATTCGTTATCTATGATAAAAATTGTCAATAAAGCGGCTAATGCCTTATTTGGCTATAACAATTCTGAGTTAATTGGCAAATCTTTATCTTTAATTATTGATGAGTCTCAGGTGACAAATTTAGTGGCACAGAAAAATGGATCTTATTGCAATGGCATCAACACAACTAAAGTGGTTTGTCAGACTAAGACAGGAGACAAGATTATCGTGGCATTTTCCTGTTCTAGAATTGAGAGCGAATTAGAAGACGAACAGGATATTATTTATATTGGGCGTGATATCAATCGATGAAGTAAATTTAAGGAATATTAAGAAGCCTCAAATTCTTACTGTTCCCTGTTCCCTGTTCCCTAATCTCATGGGACGCTTTTCCTGTTCCCCAATCCCCCGCCCAAACTGCATAAGTGTCACCGGATGAGAGATACCTTGGCTTTAAAGAGGTTAAACTGGCGAACATTAGATCCCATCAGCATCAACTATGGAAGCAGGAACATTTCTCCCATCCCCACCCCCCCTAAGTCAAGACTTAGCCATTTCTACCCATGGATTGACGAAGCAATTTGACCGACATATCGCCGTCAATGATATCGATTTGCAAGTCGCCGCTGGTGAAGTCTATGGATTGATTGGTCCCAATGGCGCAGGGAAAACGACGCTAATCCGGATGTTAGCCGCCGCTGAGGAACCGACGACGGGTGAAATTTATATTAATGGCGATCGCTTGTTGCGAGATCAAAGCAACCCCAAACTCAAGCAGCGCATTGGTTATCTCCCCGATGATTTCCCGGTTTACGAGGATTTAACGGTTTGGGATTATCTGGACTATTTTTCCCGACTCTATCGCCTGCGAGAACCCCGGCGTACTCGACGTTTGCGGGAAGTGTTGGAACTGGTACAGCTTACCAGTAAGCGCAAAAGTTTAATTGCTACCCTGTCGCGGGGGATGAAACAGCGCCTGAGTTTGGCGAGAACGATTATTCACGAACCGATTCTGCTGCTACTGGATGAACCCGTTTCCGGATTAGATCCGATCGCCCGGATGCAGTTTCGGGAAATTATTAAAACGTTACAAGAAGCGGGGATGACGATTCTGATTTCGTCCCATGTATTGAGTGACTTAGCCGAACTCTGTACCTCGGTGGGAATTATGGAACTCGGCTATCTGGTGGAAAGTGCGCCTCTCGCTGAACTTTATCGCCGCCTTAGCCGTCAGAAGATTATTCTCTCCAGTTTAGGAGATATGGACGCATTGGCGGCTGAATTGAAAAATTATCCGTTAGTGCAAGAAATCGAACCGATTCCGGGAAAGAACCAGGTACGGGTTGATTTTTCCGGGAATCCAGAAGAGAGTGCGATGTTGTTGCGATCGCTTGTTGAAGCCGGAATTCCGTTAACTGAGTTTCACTGTACCCAAGAGGACTTAGAAACTATATTCTTAAAGCTAGGACATCAGCAAGTCTCTTAAAACGTTTTCAGAACTGTAGGGGCGGGTTTTACTATTATCGTTGCTGACATCACCCAGATATAACTAAACTCGCCCTTACCAAGGTTTTCACGCAAGACAAAGGACAAATAATAAATATCCAATGATCCATTTAGGAGACTGTTTTCATGCTATTCAAAGGAATAGACAAACTAGGAGACTGGAACCCGCAACTGTTGCGGGAATTGAAGGGAAGATTGAAGGGGCGGAATATCGCGATCGCAGTTGGCGCATCGGTACTGGGCTATCTAGCGATGTTCCTCTATGGATTGAATCAATTGACTCGCTTGAGTGGTCCTGATACTTACCCCTACATTCGCAGCACCGAGATATTTTGTAAACTACGAGATAGTTTCCTCGCTAATCAGGACAAACTGTCCCAACTTCAGGAGCAATATCGCTCACTACAAGACCAATTATTTCGCTATAGTAGCGCCGAATACTTTGATCTGGACAAAATTAATCAACTCAAAGGCAGTATAGCGGACGTTAAGACAAAAATCACCCATCTACAAAGAATTGAAACTGTCCACAAATGCCCACAAGATGCCATCGATATTCCTCTGTGGTGGCAATATCAACATGGACAAATGTTTGCATGGCTAAGTGTAATTGTCCTATTCATCCTGCTAATCGTGGGGACGTATATGCTAATCGCTGACTTAGCTGGAGAGGAACGTCGCGGCACACTTAATTTTATTCGCGTTAGTCCCCAATCTGCCCAGAGTATTTTATTCGGCAAATTGTTAGGCGTTCCCATCTTACTCTATCTTGCCGCGATTTTGCTCATTCCCTTGCAGTTGTGGTTAGGCTTATCTGCTCAAATTCCCCTAGGAGAGATTTTCAGTTTCTATGCTGTTTTAATCGCAGGTTGTGCATTCTTCTACAGTGCCGCCCTACTGTTTGGGTTAATGAGTTCGTGGTTGAACGGTTTTCAGGCATGGTTAGGTGGTGGCGCTGTTTTGGTCTTTCTGCTAATCGCGTTCAATAAGTGGACTTGGATTACTCAAACTCCATTGGATTGGATGAAACTATTTTCTCCTAATGTTGTTCTTCCCTATCTCTACAATCAAACAGAATACTATAGCCCTGAATTTATGGACTATAGCACCTCAGTAGAAATGCTACAATGGTTCAACATTCCCGTGGGTTTGACTGGATTAGGTATGATCAGTTTTGCCCTCGTGAATTATGCCTTATGGACAGGTTGGATTTGGCAAGCCCTAAAGCGACGGTTTCAAAATCCCAATACAGCTATCTTGAGTAAACGACAAAGTTATTGGCTAGTTGCTTGTGTGGAAATCTTAGTGTTAGGATTTGCCGTGCAAGAAAAGCAGGATATCTATATATCTTATTCACTCCTTGATCATCTGTGGATCATTTTCTGCTTTAATGCCGTGCTATTCCTGGGTTTAATTGCCGCCCTTTCCTCTCATCGCCAAGTGTTACAGGATTGGGCGCGTTATCGTCAGCAACAAGGGAAAAATCGCAAACAGGGGGGAATCGTTCAGGATTTAATTTGGGGGGAAAAGAGTCCAGCTATTGTTGCCATTGGGATTAATTTAGCGATTGCGACAACTCCGTTTTGGCTTTGGATTTCACTGTGGAATGAACCAGGATTCGACAAACTCAAAGCCTTGTTAGCTGTCGCTTTCTTCATCTGCATTACTCTAATTTGTGCCACCCTAGCGCAGCTAATTTTAATGATGAAAACACCTAAGCGATCGCTGTGGGCAACAGGGACGATTGGGGCTGTTCTTATCTTGCCTTCAATTCTGTTGTTAGTTTTGGGAGTTGAGCCTTCTGATAATCCTATTCCCTGGCTATTTTCTTCCTTTCCTTGGGCAGGAATTGAATATGCGGCTACCTCAATGATGGCTTTGGCATTACTTAGCGAATGTCTGATCTGGGGATTATTAACGGTGCAGTTAACACGACAATTACATAAAGCGGGTGAGTCAGCGACTCAAGCTTTGTTAGCGGGACATTCCTCAAGTCGTCGTTAGATGAAACTCAAGGTAAATTTCGTTCGTAGTCGGCACTTTAGTGCCATAAGCGATCGCATCGCTGACTACAAACTGATAAAAGACCCGTTAAACTTGAGAGTATGATTTCAGCGTTTGTTGTTAGGACTCAAGGTTTTAGGCGCTAAAGCGCAACTACGAACGAACAGTTAATTTGGAGATATTCCCCATGTTTTCTACACTGATCAACCGACTGGGTGACTGGAATCCCCAGTTGATGCGAGAACTTCGAGGACGGTTGCAACTCCGCAATGGATGCCTGGTTGTGGCAACGTCTTTAATGATTCAAGCGTTAATTTTGTTATCGTTTTCTAGCCAAAACTGTACGAGTTATGTTAATAATCGCTGTGTCGAATTCGTCTGGGAATTTGACTGGCTGATGATTTTCAGAACCCTCAATTGGATTTTGCCTCTGTCTTTATTTTCTATCGGCGTCTACTTGCTGGTTTCGGATTGGATGCAAGAACAGCGGCGCGGTACGCTCAATTTTATTCGCCTCACGCCCCAATCCAGTCAGCGTGTTTTGTGGGGAAAAATACTCGGTGTACCAATATTAGTTTACCTGGCATTAAGTTTGGCTATCCCTCTACATTTGGGTGCAGGAATTGCCGCCGGGGTTCCTCTAGGCTGGATCATCAGTTTTTATGCTTTAATCTCGGTCACTTGTGGGTTGTTCTATAGTGTAGGATTACTCAATGCTTCCTTAACTCAAGCCTCCTATCAAGGGTTAGCAGCTAGTCTAGTGGGGGCGTGGTTAGGGAGTTCTTTTCTGGGTGTTCTGGATTGGCATTTTGATTGGCAAAACTTGATCTACAGGGATTTAGGAAATTGGTCTTGGTTTCTTTGGAATCTGGGTGAAACACCTTTACAGCTAAAGTTGTGGATGCTAATCACTATTAGCGTTAGCGCCTACTGGGTTTGGCAAGCAACTAATCGTATGTTCCGCAATCCCAATGGAACCCTATTAAGTAAACAACAGAGTTACGGGTTAGTAGGAAGTGTTCAAGTTTGGCTATTGGGATTATTTTGGTCACTTCCCCGCCAGTTTTTAACTAGCCAAGATGCACTATTTGGCTGTCTGTTTGGAATTTCTCTGTTTAGCTTGGTTGTCTTATTAGCGGTTAGTTTTGCAATTTCGCCGCAACGACAAAGTTTGTTAGATTGGTCAAGGTACGGGCAATTCCAACGTCAGAATTCAACGGTTAAAAATGTGCAGATGTCATGGCGGGAGTGGCTTTGGGGTGAAAAGAGTCCTTCATCTGTCGCGATCGCGGTAAATTTAGCAATTACAGCAATTGTCTGGTTCCCATGGTTACTGCGGTTTCCCGTCGGTGTCGATGATAAAGTGAAAGCGATCGCGGGATTGTTACTGTGTGCTAATTTAATTGGATTTTACGCCCTTCTCATTCAATTGATGTTGATAATCCGACGCAAAAAGCCGTGGATTTGGGCAGGAAGTACCTTGAGTATGACGATTTTTGTCCCTCTATTTATTTTATCTGTCATACAAGTGGACTCCACTTCAGGAGTACAATTGCCGGGATTATGGCTTGTGTCAGTATTTGGTGCGCCTTGGATCATTTTGGAACAGACATCTGTCTTCACCGTCTTGTTTAGTTTATTGGGTCAATGGGTGATAATGGCAGGATTAATTGTGCAATTAACTCGTCAGTTAAAACGTATCGGTGAATCGGCGTCAAAGCCGCTATTTGCCAATCCTAATGCTTTGCCTAATTCAGCGAAAGCCCACTAACGCTGAGGGAATCATGTCAGGTTTGCCTACAATATTCAAGCTAAGCCGATAAGTTGGGTTTCGTTCCTCAACCCAACCTACAACTTCTTACCTCTTTATCCCATTAGGAGATTCTCAATTATGCGACTAACTTGGATCGATCGCATTGGCGAATGGAACCCGCAGCTATTGCGGGAAGTGAAAGGTCGTCTTAAGGGACGGAATGTCGCGATCGCACTGATTATATCCTTAGTCGGTCAATTCCTGCTGTTCTTGTCTTGGTCAGGCGATCACCCTCGTCGCCACCTGAGTGAACTGGATATACAGCTTTGGTGGCAAGATCACTATCGCGACATGTTCATATCTCTCAGTTTGGTTGTTTTCTTTGCCCTCTTAGTTATTGGTAGTTACATGCTAATTGCTAACCTGGGTCATGAAGAACGACGCGGTACATTAAATTTCATCCGACTCAGCCCTCAGTCAACATCACAGTTTTGGCTAGGTAAACTGCTAGGCGTTCCCATTCTCCTTTATCTGGCAATTGCAATCGCTTTACCTTTCCATCTGTGGTCAGGTTTATCTGGCAAAATTCCCCTGGCAGAAATTATTAGTTTCTGGGTGATTCTCATCGCCAGTAGTGGGTTTTTCTTCAGTGCAGCGCTGTTATTTGGCTTGTTTGGTTCCTGGTTTAGTGGGTTCCAAGCGTGGTTAGGCAGTGGGGCAGTTTTTACATTTTTGTTGATGGCGAATGTTAAACCCATTAACAACAGTTCATTCGATTGGTTAAGTCTGTTTTCTCCATCAGTGTTATTTCCTTATCTTGTCGATGAAACTAATTCACTTTATACAAGTTTTCCCTTTCACTTAGGAAAAATTCAAGCGTGGCAATTTTTTAACCTGCCATTAGGAATGATGGGGTTTAGCATTGTTGTCTTGGCACTACTTAACTATGGTTTATGGACATACTGGATTGGACAAGCCTTTAATCGGCAGTTTCGGAATCCGGGTACAACGCTACTGAGTAAACGCCAAAGCTATTTACTCACAGCTTGCTGGATAACATTCACCCTAGGTTTTGCCCTGCAAGAGCCAACTTCAGGATATTCTTATCCGTTTCCTGATAACTTCTACATCGTACTGGGATTAAATCTGGTACTGTTTTTGGGGTTGATCGCTGCCCTATCTCCTCAGCGTCAAAGTTTACAGGATTGGGCGCGTTATCGACATCAAAATCGTTCCACTGTGAAGTCTTCGTTGATGGCAGATTTACTTTGGGGTGAAAAGAGTCCCGCTTTATTGACGATTGCGATGAATTGTATGATTGTGGCACTCCCATTAATCGGTTGGATTTGGCTAGCTTCAGTGGACATTGACTTGAAACTGCAAGTCTTTGCCAGTCTAATTCTCAGCCTGAGTATGATTTTAATCTATAGCGCGATCGCGCAGTTGATGCTGTTGATGAAAACGCCCAAGCGGGGAATCTGGGCAACTGGAATAGTTGTCGCAGCGATTGTTTTACCACCAACTGTGTTGAGTGTGTTATCGATTTTTCCCGGAACAAACTGGGGCGGGTTATGGCTATTTACAGCATTTCCTTGGGATTATGTGATGCGCCATGCATCTGTGGGATTGGTGTTGCAAGCCTTTCTGATTCAAGTGATTACCTTGGGTGGGTTGAATTGGCAGTTAAGGCGACAGTTGCGCCTAGCTGGAGAATCTGCCACGAAAGCGCTTTTGGCAGGGCGTTTACCTTTGTCTTCGATGTAAGCTCCTTAAGCCTAGAACTAAAGTTCTGGCTTAAAGCTAAAACCCGTTAAAACGGGTTCAAAGTGGGAGCATCCCCTTTTGGACAAAGCATTACCTAAAGTAACGCAATTGCAATGGTTTCAGCCCCATTCAAAGAGCCAACGCGCCAAATTGGGATGCTCCGTTCAAAGTTTTATCCAGTAAGCTCCATTCTTACTTGAGCTTAAAGATAAGAAATTTATTTCCTGGCGTCCAAGTTGACGAATTCTCCCACCCTATATTGCTTCTATCGCCGCTTCCAGTGCGATCGCGACATGAGTCCAATGGGTTCCCCCTTGACAAAATACAATATAAGGATCTCGCAGCGGTCCATCAGCAGAAAACTCCGAGGTACTCCCATCAATAAATGTGCCTCCCGCCATAACTAACTGACTCTCATATCCCGGCATTTGGGCAGGTACAGGATCGAGATAGGAACCAATGGGAGAATATTGCTGAATCGCCCGACAAAAGGCGATTAATTTCTCCGGTGAACCTAACTGAATTGCCTGAATAACATCCCGGCGAGGTGCCATGGGTTGAGGATTGACGGGATAGCCTAACTGATCAAAGATATAAGCGGTTAAATGCGTTCCCTTAATTGCCTCTCCCACCATTTGCGGGGCGAGAAAAAGTCCTTGAAATAATAACCGATTCTGTTCAAATGTCGCCCCACCCGAACTGCCAATTCCGGGGGCGGTTAAGCGACAGGTTGCGGCTTCGACTAACTCGGCTTTTCCGGCAATATATCCCCCAGCAGTGACAATTGTGCCACCCGGATTTTTAATCAACGATCCCGCTACTAAATCCACACCAACGGCTGGAGGTTCTTTGTCTTCAATAAACTCGCCGTAACAGTTATCGACAAAACAAATTGTATTCGGGTTTTGCTGTTTAACGCATTGGACAATTTTTTCGATATCCGCTATAGAGAGACTAGGACGCCAAGAATAACCACAAGACCGCTGAATTAAGACGAGGCGCGTCCGTTGTCCAATTGCTGTTTTTAACGCCTGCCAATCAATGGTTCCATCAGCGGTTAATTCTAACTGACGATAATCAATACCAAACTCCTGTAATGATCCTTGACCTTGACCCCGAACACCAATCACTTCTTCCAAGGTATCGTAAGGCGCACCCACCACAGATACCATCTCGTCACCAGGACGCAACACCCCAAACAAGCAACAGGCGATCGCATGAGTTCCAGAAACCAATTGAACTCGCACGGCTGCTGCTTCAGCACCCATAACTTCTGCAAATACTTGGTCTAAGGTTTGCCGACCTAAATCATCATGACCATAACCACTCACTCCAGCAAAGTGATGCACCCCAACGCGATAATTACGAAAAGCCGTCAGGACTTTTTTCAGATTTTGCTTGACGTTGATGTCAATCTCTTCAAAAATTGGGCGGAGTGCTTTAACAGCGTCTTGAAGCTGTTCTGAACTGTTGATTACCATAGAATTGTTTTTTTAGATCAAATCCATAAAATGCAACGTATTTTTGTCCAACTGGTTATCGTAACCAGTTTAACCTTAAGCCTCCTCCTGACTAGCATCGCTCCCGCTGAAGCAATGACGGTTAATTTTACTTGGCAAGGCAATCAGGGCTATTCGGCGACAGGAACCTTCAATTATGATGAAAAAACGGCTCCTGCTATACTATCAGAAAAAGGAGTGGGTACAACTCAAGCCTTAGAAAGCTTGACCGTTTCTTTTGCTGATCCATCGAATCACCCGATCAAAACTTACGATAATATTAACGATGGTGTATCAACGGGCAAGTATTTTCAGTTTAACTTTAATACGATGACTCAAGACTTTATCGGTTCAATTGATATTGGCGGTGAGTTACCCGGAGATATTTATCTAAAAGGAACAGTTGATAGCGACTTATCCTTGATTCAAGTTCTTGATTCAGGAGTGGAGGAAATAGTCGATAGTAATTCAGGGACAATTGTTGTCCAAATTCTACTGTAAATATTCCTCAAATCCGTACATATAGCGTTTTAATTTGAGTTGTGGAACTTACAGTGGACAAATGCAAAAGCCAACAGCAAAGATGCTCAATGTAGCGAGCAAGATGCAAAGCCTGCGGCATGGCTTCGCTAAACGCACTACGGCAAGGATTTCACCATTATTGACATTAAGGTTTAAATGCCGAACAGCTTATGACAAATGACGATCCCCACCATTAACTTTAAAATTCTCCACCTATAGAACCAAATCTTCAATCGCATCTGCCTCAGTTGGTAAAGCGGCGGTGAGAACTTCACTACCCTCCGGAGTGACTAAAACATCATTTTCAATCCGAATCCCACGCACATCAGCAAACTCAGCTAAACGATTCCAATTAACCACATCTTGATACTTGGCGCGTCGTTCTGGATCGTTTAAAATAGCTGGAACTTGATAGAATCCCGGTTCAATCGTCACTAGCATTCCCGGTTGTAATGGTCGATCCAATCGCAGAAATCCTAAACCAAAGCGATCGCTCCTGACTCGACCCTCTGCATATCCGGCTAAATCGCCTAAATCTTCCAGATCATGCACATCTAAGCCCAGCAAATGCCCAACGCCATGAGGAAAAAATAAAGCATGAGCATCTCGTTCCACTAAATCCGATACCTGTCCCCGCAGAATCCCCAAATCCACTAATCCTTGAGTCAGGGTGGCGGCGGCTAACAGATGAATGTCGCGATATTCGACACCGGGATGAATTTTCTCAATACAAGCGTTATGGGCGGCTAAAACAGTATCGTAAATATCGCGTTGCGTCGAAGAAAACGTTCCCGTTACAGGGAAAGTACGAGTCACATCAGCTGCCCATCCCCTCTCCGTTTCCGCCCCCACATCTGCCAACAGTAAATCTCCAGGTTGTAAAGGGTGGTGATACTGTTCATTGTGCAACACTTCACCGTGAACGGTGACAATACTGCCATACGCACAACTCATGTTGTGGGCAAGAATCATCCCTTCCATCGCCCCCCGGATTGT
Organism: Coleofasciculus sp. B1-GNL1-01; assembly: GCF_040220235.1. Taxonomy (NCBI): domain Bacteria; kingdom Bacillati; phylum Cyanobacteriota; class Cyanophyceae; order Coleofasciculales; family Coleofasciculaceae; genus Coleofasciculus; species Coleofasciculus sp. B1-GNL1-01. The sequence continues at coordinate 69,859 of NZ_JAVJTO010000118.1, read as the reverse complement.
GGCTTCGTAGAGGCATTCTGTTGCCACATCTCTACCCCCGATTGCCTGCATTCCCGCTTTATGGGCAGCTACCGTCACAGCGGCGGCTTGGCGTAACTCGGATAATGCCTCCGCGTCGTGGCACAGGCGCAAGGATACAATCGCTTTGGCTAAGTCTCGGTCAATTCCTTCGGGGGCGTTAGCCCGGTTGACGCATCGATTTAACAGTTGTCCTTGCTGCTGATAAGTGGCGATATCTTGCACCGCCAACGTTGCAGCATCGGCTGTGCGTGAGGCTAATTCTGATAATGGAAATGCCGCATCAGCACCAATTTGTTGGGCAATCTCCTCTCGTTTGGGCATTTCGCCATGCCAAAGGGTACTGGCTGGCGAGGGTTCATCCAGAAACAGTTCCAACCTGCCATTGTTGAGATAAATAGCAGCACCTTCCAACGGTAAACCGGCAAAGTAGAGAAAATGACTACTGGCGCGAAATGGAAACGGATTTGCCGGGAAGTTGCGTGGACAAGATTGTCCCGCCCAGAGAATGACGGGAAAATCAATAAGCTGGGCGAGACGAACTCGGCGATCTCGCAGGATTGTAGCTAGGCTATCGTAGTTTGGCTGACTTTCCATTAACAGTGGTGTTAACCCATCACTGTATGATAACAAAACTGTTATATCTTAGACGTCCAACCTGTAACTTGGAGGTGAGAGCCTGCTACTTTTTTATCCTATGAGTCAAAACTGTTGGTGTATATAAGTAAAATTCGCATCTAAGATTATTCAGGATCATCATCAGCAGTGGTGTCTATCCCTTCCGCTTCATACCGTTTTTCTGCCTCCGTTTTTTCTTCGGCGGCGTCTTGATCAGCATCTATGACTGAATCGTTCTCAGTTGACTGATTTTCTTCTTGTGGCGTGGTTTCACTGATAGGTTTTACCAGTCCGCAGGAGGTCATCGTTAAACTACCCATCATCAGCAGTAAGCTTAATGAAGCGAGAGACATCCAAAGGGGTTTTCTCGTGTTGGGTTTTCCTGAAAACATGAGTCAGCCTTGAATTTTAGTCATCCATTTCGTTTTAAGGGACGCCAAAAAGACTCAAAAAGTTTCGTTGATCTCTTGTGTTTAGGTTAACTTATTTTTATTTTAAAATCGAAAAATCTATTTGAATCAAAGCGTAATTGATTGAGTGAATTTAGCTCTGTTCAAGACTTACGCTGCCACATATTTACAGCAGATTTCAGGTCGATGAGGTACAGCCTCAAGCAAGATCCCCGACTTCTGGGAGAAGTCGGGGATCTGTCTGTGTACCTAACTTACTTGTAACCTCTTCTCTTTCGGAGGGGAGAAGGGGAACCAGAACTATCCCTGACAGACTGGCTGATTTCAATCGATCACAATTGATCCTAACCTCGTGTCATTTTGATATGATCCATAATCTGTTGTTTTCTAGAATCGGAATTCATCGAAAAGCCTCGCTGAGGAATGGTGATCGAGCGCTTTATGTGTTCCATGATCCGCTGTTTCCGTTGGTCTGAGTTAGCCATGTTGAGTCCATTGAATGTTACTGTATATTAAGTCATTTTAATATATTAGTTAAGTAATGTGAACAATTCCCCAAAATTAATGGACGATCGCTCCGATTGGATTTACAGTTACCCGACACTAGAGACGGGGACGCTACTCAGACGCTACAAGCGGTTTTTTGCCGATATTGAGCTTACATCCGGGGAAACCATTGTCGCCCACTGTCCGAATACGGGTCCAATGACAGGGGTTTCCACCCCTGGAAGTTTAGTTCAGGTCTCCCGTAGTGATAACCCTAAGCGCAAATTAGCCTACACCTGGGAGATGATCCAAGTCAATGACACCCAACCAACTTGGGTGGGGATTAATACTGCCCTACCCAATCGGGTGATGAAGATCATCCTGGAACAAAGGCTGATTCCGGAATTAGCCAATCGCTACAGCCAAATTCGCCCCGAAGTGGTTTATGGCGCAAATCGGAAAAGTCGGGTCGATTTTTTACTGACGGGGGAGAATGAAGCGCCTCCCATTTATTTGGAAGTGAAAAATACGACTTGGGCGCAGGGAACCTTAGCCTTATTTCCCGACACCGTAACCACACGCGGACAAAAGCACCTACAAGAACTCCAGCAGTTACTCCCCCAAGCCAAGGCAATCATGCTTTATTTTATCAATCGGGGGGACTGCGATCGCTTTAGTCCGGGTGATAGTACTGATCCTGTTTACGGAAAACTTTTGCGAGAAGCGGTTCTCCAGGGACTTGAGGTATTACCCTGTCGTTTTGAGATTACTCCCCAAGGGATTCGCTATTTAGGATTAGCTGAGTTTGTTGTTGATTAGGGATTAGAGAATTACCCGCCTACGCCATTAGTTAAGCATAAATAATTTTATCGGGTCGCCCCCTGCAAGGGCTCATAATTATCTGACACCGCATACATCAGATGAGGGCGAGTCGAGATACCTGAATTCTCACGCCGCCTACGATATGCAGCGACTCGCCCCTACAACCTCGATAATCCCGATCATCCCGATAAATTAGCGGTTAGCGATATTCATGGCTTTCTCGATTGCTGGATCGGTATACTGCTCTTATTTACCTGCCCTTTGTATTGTCTTGTAACCAAACCGATAATTCCTCTAAATCGTTAAAATCTAAAATAGCATCACCTAGACTTTCTAATTCTTCAACAGACAAGTTTTGAATCTGATTAATGATTGCTGGCGGAATTGACCCAAACTGACGCTCCAGTAAACGTAATGTCCATCGGATTCCTTCTTCTACTCGTCCTTCTACTCGTCCCTCCTGCTTTGCCTTAACAATAAATCCCCGTTGATCTTCAAGGAATACCTCTCGCTTACGTATTTTTTCTAATTCCTCTACACTTAAATTCGCTTGGTTAGCAATATTCATGGCTTTCTCGAGTTCGGGAACCTGTCTAAACGTGAGTGGAATGACTTCCAAGCTGGGAGCGTCTTTAATAAAGTAAATCCATTTATCGGTTAAATTGTCTAACTGCTCAAGCTTTTTATTGAATTTGGTTAATTCGACAAAAATTAGTTCGATTTCCGGATCGGTATAGTCAAATAATTCCTGTTTTTCCTTTAAGCCAAAACGAGTCAGGAACCGCTGAGTCTGGTCAAAGAGCTGGAAATCCGTTATCGTTAAGGCGATCGCGGGTTTAAGATGGGAGTATCCTTCCCCATAGTTTAATTGGTTAGCATAGGTTTTCGTCAAGTTATAAATGACCCGCTTTTCAAAGGACGCCACGTTAAGCACTTGCATCTCAATCAACACCGTTGATCCATTATCCAGTACAGCTCTAACATCCAGATAGCTGTCTTTTAAATCGACAACATCCCCAGGATTATACGGGTCAATAATTTCTAAATCCTGAATCACTGGATTGGCATTATAGATTAAAGCGTTTAAAAAGCTAATCAAGATATCTTTGCTGTCCTTCGAGCCAAATATTTTTTTGAAGGCAAAATCAGTTTTTGGACTAATAAATTTCATGGTCATAATTTATCAAAAATTAAAATATTAAAAATATAAAAATATTTGTTTAGCATAATTGGCTTTTTGGGAAGACGTAGTCGATTACGTTGCTGGAACAGACGGTTCCAATTACACCGACAGGTATTCTCGAAACGAGTCTATATATTGATCATAGTTGAGACGAGCCTTCTCCCTAACATTGACAGGAATATCGCTGGGTTGGCAAAATTAAACGGAATGATGTTACGTTGTGTAAAGCCCCTCAAACCATGGCACTGAAATAAGCCTTTGGGGATCGCCGAAACCCTGGATATCACAGCATTGGGGGTCAAGTTAAACAGCATATTGACCATCTGATTCAGCAGGGAATTCTGATTCAGGTCTTGAGAGTTTAACGGTTTGGCAAAATGAACTTTTTCGTCCCCATTGGCTTCAACGGTAATGTGAGCTGATCACGCATGAGCCAAGACATCTGTAATAAATATGACTAAACTGAGAATTAAAAGACCCATTGACAATTTTCGCACCATGGGGATCGGGAGGATCAACTTGAGCAAGCATTTAACGCCATCTGTGGCAGGTTTAACCCTATTCGCCTTTTTTGCCGTAACCGCACCGCTTCCGGGAATGGCGCAAGTCCCGACATTTTCACCCATAGAACCAACGACGGTTACGAATCCACCACCAGATTTACCCTATACCCTCGGATCAGGCGATCGCGTGGGCGTAACCATCTTTGATGTTCCCGAATACAGTGGAGACTACCAGGTTTTAGTCGATGGTACCCTCAACTTACCCGTTGCTGGCAGTATCCCTGTGGAAGGATTAACCATTAATGCGGCTAGTGAACGGATTTCTCAGCGATACGCTCCCTATGTCAGACGCCCTCTAGTTACCCTCACCCTGATTGATGCTCGCCCCCTAAAAATTGCCGTCGCCGGGGAAGTCAATCGTCCAGGTTCCTACAGCGTCACCCTGAACGAAGGGCAACAATTTCCCACCGTGACTCAAGTGGTTCAGCTTGCTGGTGGAATTAGTCGCTCGGCTGATGTGCGAAATGTGCAAATCCGCCGTCTGACGAATTCAGATACCCGACAAACTTATACGGTTAATCTCTGGGACTTATTACAAAATAGCAATCTATCCCAAGACGTGACGTTGAGAGATGGTGATGAAATCTTTATCCCTACCACTACCGGAATTGACCCCCTAGAAAGCCGTCAACTGGCAACCGCGAGTTTTTCGCCAGAGGCGGTTAAGCCAATTAAAGTTGCCGTCGTCGGGGAAGTGGTGCGTCCGGGTCCTTATACGGTAACAGCCGCTACATCGGGAGCGGCTACGGCTGATCAGGCGGGTAGCGGCGGTGGTAATAATACAGAACCACCAACGGTAACTCAAGCAATTCAAGTGGCGGGAGGTATTACTCAATCTGCCGATATTCGCAACGTTGAAGTGCGACGCACCACCAGAGATGGTACTGAGCAAGTGATCGTCGTCAATCTTTGGGAACTCCTACAAGAAGGGAATCTTTCCGAAGATGTGATTTTACAACAGGGAGACACGATTCGAGTTCCTGAAGCCGAAACCCTGACTGCTTTAGAAGCGACGGAATTAGCATCAGCTAGCTTCTCGGCGGCAATTATCAATGTCAATGTAGTGGGAGAAGTCGAGAAACCAGGTACAGTATCCATCCCTGCTAACGCTCCCTTAAATCAAGCCTTGCTCGCATCTGGCGGATTTGATAATCGCCGCGCCCGTAAGAGTTCTGTGGAGTTGGTTCGTCTCCAACCCAATGGTACTGTTAAAAAACGGGAAATCGAGGTGGATTTTACTGCCGATGTTAACGATGAAAGCAATCCGCCATTGCGCCCCAATGATGTGATTATCGTCAGACGTTCCGGTTTGACCCGAGTCACGGATACCTTGGGTACAATTGTCAGTCCTATTGGCAGCGTGTTCTCTGTGTTTAGATTTTTTGGATTCTAGAGCGTCGGCTGGCGTAATAGCCGTTAGTAGAGACGTTGCATGCAACGTCTCTACAGAAAAGAGGGATATTGTCGCTTGTGTTACCGTTTTTGAGGAATTTCAGTCGATAATTTGATGCCTGAATCAGTATTATCAGTATTGTAGGAGAGAGAGGGAATCAAGGGTTGATTGTTGATGGCTGATTCCCTACTCCGATCAAATTTGTAAATTTCAGCGGTATTCGTGACGATTTTGAGCCAACCTGATACACAATTAAACAAGGTAAAATGATTTTTTGACGAACGCGCTCAATCCACGCAGAAGGAGTAGGGGGAAGATGGAGATCGGTCAGATTCAACAACCATTATCACCCAACGGCAACGGGAAACAGCCACAGTATTCACCACCGATGGTTTACCGGACTCCACCTCCGGAACCTGAACCGGATGAATGGACATTGCGACAGTTGGTCAACGTGATTCGGCGTCGGGCGTTAGTGATTGCTGGAGTCGCGATCGCAGTGACCTCGGGGATCAGTTTTTGGACGTTGAATCAGACACCGAAGTATGAGAGCAAGTTTCAACTGTTGGTCGAACCCGTAACGGAGGAAGGAGACTTAGACAAACTCACAGACGTGGTGGGTGGCGGTGATGGACGGAATTCCACACTGGATTATGATACCCAGATTCAGGTGTTACGCAGTCCTCAGCTAATGGAGGCTATTGTCCAAGAGATCCATAAGCATTATCCTGAGGTCGGTTACGAGTCCTTAATGAGTCAGCTAATTGTCAGCCGACTGGGGGACACCAAGATTCTGGAAGGGCGTTATCGGGATACTGAGCCGGAAAGAGTACGGCGGGTTTTACATGAAGTTGCTAGAGGCTATCTACGCTACTCCCTGCAAGAGCGACAACTGAACCTGAAACAGGGAATTCAGTTTGTGGATGACCAATTACCTGTGCTGCGCGATCGCGTGAATAAACTGCAAGGACAATTGCAAGCCTTTCGCCAACAGCATAACCTCCTCGACCCGGAAATCCAAGCCCAAGAGTTATCCGAACGGGTGAGTGCGATCGAACAGCAGCAGTTGCAAACTCAGGTTGAGTATCAAGAAACGCGATCGCTTTATAACACGCTCTTACAACAGTTGGGATTATCACCTCAGCAAGCCATTGCTACTGTAACCCTCAGTGAAGCCCCTCGCTACCAACAGTTACTCAACCAACTCGCGGAACTTGAATCCCAGATCGCCCTCGAATCGGCGCGGTTTACGCCACAAAGTCCCACGATGCAAGCCTTGCGCCAGAAACGGGATAATCTCTTACCCTTACTCAACCAAGAATCCCAAAACGTATTGGGCGCAAGCCTGACCGAGGCTGGGGTTTCCAGTGCTTCCCCCAATTCGATTCGCACAAACTTGACCCAGCAACTGGTGCAAGCGACTAATCAACTGCAAGTCTTGCAAGTCAAACAAAGTGCGATCGCGCGATCGGCTCAAATGCTCAACCTCCAGGTCAAACAAATTCCCGTCATCGCCCGCCGCTACACAGACTTACAGCGAGAACTCCAAGTCGCCACCGATAGCTTAAATCGCTTTCTGGCGGTGCGGGAAAATCTGGAAATTGAAGCCGCCCAGAAAGCCTTACCCTGGCAGATTATCGTCAAACCGCAAGTTCCAGAAATCCCCGTGTGGCCCAATACCCAGCGCAATATCACATTAGGTGCGATCGCGGGATTATTGTTAGGCATGGGCGTGGCGTTGCTGATCGAACGGTTGGATAATGTCTTCCATTCTCCCGATGAACTTAAAGACTTAACCAAACTTCCCCTACTGGGCATTATCCCCTACCAAAAACAACTCAAACAACAGATGATGTCTACGGCAAACTTAACCCAGGTGGCATCAGCTTCCCCTTCCGCCAATGGTGAAAAATCTCGCCGCTCATCCCGCAGCTACAATGCTTCTCCCTTCTTAGAATCATTCCGTTCGCTACAGACGAATATTCGGTTTCTGGGTAGCGATACCCCCGTTCACTCCATTATTATTAGTTCAGCTACCCCCTCAGAAGGAAAATCTACTGTTTCCGTCCACCTCGCCCAAGCCGCCGCCGCCATGGGTCAACGAGTGTTGCTGGTGGATGCGGACTTACGACGCCCTCAAGTTCATCACTATTTAAACCTAGACAACCAAGTGGGCTTAAGTAACGTCATTGCCACTGGATTAACGGCGAAACAAGCAATCCAACGCCTACCGATGTGGGATCGGTTGTATGTTCTCACCGCCGGACAAGTCCCCCCTGATCCCAGTCGGCTGCTGTGTTCCAAGAAGATGCAACATTTGATGGAACAATTTCATGCGGTTTTTGACCTAGTGATTTACGATACACCACCTGTATTAGGACTAGCAGATGGTCGTCTCTTGGCGGCTCACGCTGATGGTGTGATGATGGTAGTGGGCTTGGGTAAGAGCGATCGCTCGGCATTAATGCAAGCCCTAGATAGTATGAGAATTTCTAACGCTACCGTGTTAGGAGTGGTTGCCAACGGCGTTAAAGGGTATACCACCCGATCTTACTATTACTATCACAATCACTATGGAACCGAATCCGATATTCTCAAAGCCAAACAGCTCTTGATGAAACGGATGGAAGAAAACATCCAGCCGGATGACGAAAACCAGAAGGATAACCAATGAAAAAGGTTTAACGTTCACTGCGTTCGTCAGGAATGGCGTCTGTGTCTGACTTTTCACGCCATCTAGAAAAATCTATATCAGATCTAACCTGAAGTTCCCCCAACCAAAAAATCAAAACTGCCTCACCGTGCGGCTTTCCGCGATTTTTTAGCCGCCCTACATGGGTACAATCGCTGAAACCCTGATGTGGCGTTGGTTTCAGCCGATCTCTTTTCATATTGCAAAAATACCGCGTTGGCGGAGCCTGTTCCGAAGGAACGTATCGCGGTATTTTTGCAAGGGCTACATGGGTACGATTTTGGAGGGGGTTGAGCGTTCAAACCATTACGGTATAAGGCTTTAGCCTGGGTGCAGTACATCTGTATGGGGGGAACTTCAGTCTAACCCCCCAGCCCCCTTCCCAACCCGCCTCGGTTCTCCCCTGCGAGGGGGGAGGACAAAAGATGTTTCACTTTTTTTTGCATGGGGGATGACAAAGGATGCTTTGCTTTTTTGGCACGGAAGGGGGAGAATTCAAAGCCTCTCCAAATAAAAAAATATATTCCGCTTCCCTCTCCTTGTAGGAGAGGGCTAGGGAGAGGTTCGGAGAGAGGTTTGGAGAGAGGTTTTCCAGATCCCGTGAAAATTAAGGTCTGTGTAGGGGTGGGTTTGACACTATCGTTTATTCCCTCATCCAAATACGGCTAAACCCGCCCCGATTGTTCCAAACGTAACAGTCTACATCTGGAACATTGTTTAGACGGACTTGATATAAAAACAAAGCGCTCTCGCTAATCGCAGAATCTTCGTGATTACTGGGGGGTGAAACCGCTGCCTGTTGCCTGTTCCTTGTTGCCTCTTATTCAACAGCCCCTAAATATTGTAATAAGACCGATACCACTGAACAAAACGTTCCACACCCACTTCAATCGGCGTATTCGGTCTAAATCCCACATCTTGCATCAAATCATCCACATCCGCATAAGTAATTGGCACATCTCCCGGTTGCATAGGTAGCATATTTTTCACCGCCGTTTTGCCCAAACATTGTTCTAGGGTTTCGATGAGTTGTAGCAATTCAATCGGTTGATTATTGCCAATGTTGTAGAGTTTGTAAGGTGCAGAACTTCTCGAACCAGGCGAAGCGTTTCCTGATGCTTCCGGCGGCGGAATCTTACCCATGACTCGCACCACACCCTCGACAACATCATCAACGTAGGTAAAATCCCGTTGCATCCGACCATAATTAAACACATTAATCGGCTGTTCAGCGAGGATAGCTTTGGTAAATAGAAAGAGTGCCATATCGGGACGATACCACGAACCGTAGACAGTGAAGAAGCGCAAGCCTGTTGTCGGGATGTTGTACAAATGACTATAGGCATGAGCCATTAATTCATTGGCTTTCTTGGTAGCCGCATAAAGGCTAACCGGAGAATCGACATTATCCTGTACTGAAAACGGCACTTTCGTATTCGCGCCGTACACCGAACTCGATGAAGCAAACACCAGATGCTTAATATCGGAATGGCGACACCCTTCCAGGATATTGGTGAAACCCACCAGGTTACTATCCACATAAGCGTAGGGATTTTTCAGGGAATAGCGAACCCCCGCCTGCGCCGCCAGATGGACAACACACTCGAAAGATTCTTGGGCAAATACTTGGGCAATCCCCTCTCTATCGGCTAGGTCGAGTTTATAAAAGCGAAACCCCGGTTGGTTCTCCAGTTGCTTGAGTCGGGCTTGTTTGAGGGAGACATCATAGTAAGCATTCAGGTTATCCAGTCCAATCACGGTATCACCCTGGGCAAGTAACCGTTGACTGAGGTGGTATCCGATGAAGCCGGCTGCACCTGTAACTAAAACATTGACCACACTTGAATTCCTCTTGTAAACGTCGGGATTGGTTAGACTGATATACCTCGTCCAATGGGAAAGTTATTCGCGATACGCTGACAATACTATACTCGGCAACGATTAATGTTTAAATTCTGGGAAGTATCACGCAAATGACCAACAATATGATATCTAACCACTCCATTCCAACCAATGCAGTGGAGCACAACCAAACCCACTGGAAGAAAGTCAGCGTTCAAATTGTGGTAGTAACTGCATTTCTCAGTTTGGGGTTTCTGCTGGATGGCAATATGGGTATCAACAACGAGGTAGATATCTTACCCTTTGCGAGACAGTATGCTGAACCAACTTGGATTCCCGGAGACTGGTATCTCAATCAGCCCCCGGGTTATCGGATACCATTCCTGGCGTTGTTTGGCTCAATGGCAGCGGCTTGGGGGTTTTTAGCCACGTCTTTAATCGGACGACTGTTGTGTTACACCTTGATGGCTTCAGGGTTAGTCTTTCTGGGTCGAAAGCTGGGGTTGAGTTTGCCCTTGCTGCTGCTAGCGGTTGGTTTGTTTCTGTATGTAGATTACCGTCAAGGTATAGTTGCCCGTGAATGGTTGGTGGGAGGAATTGAACCGAAAGTTGTAGCTTATGGTCTATTGCTGTTCGCGATTGGGCTAATGTTAACGGGTCGCTATCGCGTGATGGCACTCTTGCTAGGGCTAGCCACATCATTTCACACTCTTGTCGGGGGGTGGGCGTTTTTGGTGATAGGAGGATGGTTGCTACTCAGACGTCGCCGCCATTTTGGGAATATCCGGTATCTGGGTTCGGTTGTAGGGATTTACCTAATAGCTAGCGCGCTATCGATTTACACGGTTGTGGAACATTTATGGACTCCTAGTCCCAGAGGCGCTGTAGAACCGTCCTATGTTTACGTATTTATCCGTTCTCCTCACCACCTAAATCCTCTTGATTGGTCTTCACAGTGGTGGATAAAACCTGTTGTTTACTTACTAGTGTTGGCGCTGAGTGTGGGAATACTTTGGCGCAAGCGACAGTCTGAGGAACATGCGGTGCGGATGGGGCTGGCAGAGTTCACACTGCTGACGTTGATACCCTTTGGCTTAGGACTTGCGATCGCGCCGTTTGATGCTCAGGGTACGTTCTTACAATATTACCCGTTTCGGCTGGGGGATGTGATGCTCCCCCTAACTACTTGTCTGCTGTTTGCCTGCGCCCTGGAGCAAAGCTTTATCGGTAAAGCACGACCCATTTTGTTATTTGTTTGTATTGTGCTATTGAGTGGGGCTTGTACTGTTCAGGCTGTACAATTTCACCAAGCTTTAGTTGCACCATCTGAGTTTCCCAGTGAACAACAGGAGATAGAGCCGGAAGGCAAAGCTATAAGTGATTGGATTCGCACTAACACACCGGATGATGCGCTGATTGTTACACCCCCCGCAGAACTTACCCCTTTTACTTGGGTAGCAGAACGCCCCACTGTCGCCAAATTTAAGTTTATCCCCCCAACCAAGGTGGGAGTGCTGGACTGGTATGAACGTCTTACTGACTTGAGTGGTACTCTCAACCCTTGGCCCCAACCAGGTGAACGAGTCACATTCAGTAAGATGGAGCAGGCGCTGATTGCGGGGTATAACAGCTTAACGACTGACCAAGCCCAGGCTTTGATGAATAAGATGACGCTGATTATCTGCTGACAAGTACCACTCACCATCTAGATTTTGCGATCGCGTATCAAAATTCGCGCTATATTCTCTATGCTAGGTCTTCAGATAGGGAATAGGCAATAGGCAATAGTACAGAATGTCTTAACCTGCCTTTGTAAGGCTATAACGGTTTAATTTTAGGCAATGGTTCATGTCGATTTTCCTTGGTTTTTCTGATAACTGATGCAGGGCGACCCGATAAGGTTTATGGGTGAATTGTGTTCATTTTTGCAGCGGGTCGCCCCTACAGTTCAATTGATATCAATAGAATTGATGGGGTATGCCAAATGTGGCAGAAAATAGTCGGACATTGCTTTACACATAAGACATAAGACTAATGAACCATGAACCATGAACAATCAACATAAGACAAATGACGAATGACGATAAGAGCCGTTAACTTGAAGTTTTCCCACCTACTTACTGGCAAAGTCTCTCGCACTCAGCAGGTGTTTTGGTTGAGTTTGAGCTTGACTTTTGCGGCTATTTATGCATATCCAGCACTGCAAGAGGCGTTGAGTCATGATTATATTGTGCAGGATGATGCGCGGCAGCATGTCTTTTGGATGCGTCGGTTTCTTGACTCACAGGTGTTTCCTGGGGATTTGATTGCCGATTATTTTCAATCAGTTGCACCTTGGGGATATGCAACATTTTATCACCTCTTTGCCACGGTAGGAATTGATCCGATTGTTTTAAGTAAGATTTTACCCTTAGGGTTGGGATTGGTGGCTACTGCCTACTGTTTTGGCATTACTCTGCAACTTTTGCCTGTACCCGTGGCGGGATTTATCGCGTCGTTGCTGTTGAATCAAAATCTCTGGATGAGAGATGATTTGGTATCGGCTACACCTGTTGCCTTTGTCTATCCGCTATTTCTCGCTTTTTTGTATTATCGGTTGCGACGGTTGTTACTACCAACTCTTGTCGCGATCGCGCTTTTGGGGGTATTTTATCCTCAGTGTGTCTTTATTGTGGCTGGATTATTGATTGTTCAGCTAGGGCGGTGGGAACAGGGGCGGTTTCGTTTATCTCCAGTGCGCTCAGATTATTGGTTCTGTGGGTGGGGATTAGGAGTCGCATTTTTGGTTCTCTTCCCCTATTTAAACCCATCGGAATTTGGTTCTGTAATTACGGTAACACAAGCGAGGAGATTATCGGCTTTTTCGGCGGAAGGATGGTCAAGTTTTTTTAATGATGACCCCTGGAATTATTGGGTTTGTGGTAAACGCAGTGGTATGTTGCCAACGGAATGGTGTCGGTTGATGGCAAAGTATTCGATTCTTTTAGTACCGCCACAGGTTTGGGTGAGTTTTTCGTTGCCGTTTTTGTTGAACTATCCCTCGCGGTTTCCTTTAGTTAAACGGGTGAGTGGGGGGATTAGGCTGTTACCTCAGATGCTGCTGGTATCGATGGGTATGTTTGTCGCGGCTCATTTGTTTCTATTTAAGTTACATCTTCCTAATCGTTATACAGAACATAGTTTGCGGATTGTGGTGGCGTTGGCGGCGGCTGTGGCGCTGACTCTTTTGTTAGATGCGGGTTTACGGGTGGCTCAAACGAAAGGAAAACCGCTTTTGGGGGTTGGATTTACGGGGGGTTTGATGGCTATTCTTTTGGGTTATCCCAGTCTTTTGCAAGCCAATGATTATCCGTTTCCGATACGTCGTTATACGGTGGGAACTATGCCAGAACTTTATGAGTTTATGCAACAACAACCGAAAAATACACTGATTGCTTCGTTGACGGAGGAAGCGAATAGTTTACCGACGTTTGCCCAGCGCTCGATTTTAGTGGGGGGAGAGGGATATGCGTTACCTTATCATTTGGATTATTACGATGAAATGTATCAACGGACGGTTGATTTGATTGAGGCTCAGTATAGTTTAGATAAGGGAGTGGTGCAAGATTTTATTCGGCGGTATGGGGTGGATTTATGGTTAGTGGAACGGGGGGCGTTTACGCTGGAGTATGTGATGGGTAATCGTTGGATTCAAGAGTATGAGGCGGCGGCGACGGGGGCGAGGTTGAGTTTGCAAGGAGGAGGGGTTCCGGTTTTGGCGGCAAGGATGGAACGATGTCGGGTGTTTGAGAGGGAGGGGTTGGTTGTTTTGTCGGCGGATTGTTTGGGGGATTAGTTATTAGTATTTTGTTGGGTTAAGTCTGTTGTCTCATGATTTTATTTTTAACGCAGAGGAACGCAGAGGGAAGCGCAGAGGGGCGCAGAGGTTTTTGCGGTATGTTAATAGGGCGAGTCGCGGTTTTGGGGAGGAGGATGTTCTCAATGAAAATGGTATGTTTTGGTTTAGGAGCGGGTTTTATAGCCGTATTAAGGCAGGTTAGGACATTCGTTACTGTTAACTGTTCACTGTTAACTGTTCACTGACAAATGACAAATAAGGTATCCCGTTCTCAGATTATCGTTTGGTTAAGTCTCAGTTTGACATTTTCTGTGGTTTATAGTCTTTTGGCACTTCAGCAGGCGTTTAGTAGTGACTATTTGGTGGATAGTGATGCCAGACAACATGTATTCTGGATGCAACGGTTTTTAGAGCCAGGGCTATTCGGCGATGATTTAATTGCCGATTATCATCAGTCGGTTGCGCCAGTTGGATATGCAACGCTGTATCAGATTATGGCAGGTTTTGGGATTCATCCCTTGGTATTTAATAAGCTGGTGCCGACTATTTTGGGGTTGATTACTACGGGTTACTGTTTTGGTATTGGTTTGGAATTGTTACCTGTGCCAATTGCTGGATTTACGGCATCTCTACTGCTGAATCAAAATCTTTGGACAACCTATACTCTAATTTCGGGTACGCCGAGAGCGTTTGTTTATCCAATTGTGTTGGCGTTTTTGTACTATGTGTTGCGGCGTTCACTATTTCCTTGTCTGGGTGCGATCGCGCTTTTGGGGGTATTCTATCCTCAGTATGTGTTGATCTGTGCGGGAATCATGCTTTTACAGATGGGAGACTGGCAAGGGGGGCGATGGCGGCTTTCGGGGAATCGCTGGGATTATTGGTTGGGCGGGTTGGGATTGGCGGTGGCGATTCTGGTACTGCTACCCTACGCTTTACAGTCTAATGAATTTGGACCTGCGATCGCGGCGTCTGTGGCGAGAGGGTTACCGGAATTTATGCCGGAGGGGAGAACCCCTTTTTTTGATGAGAATCCTTGGGAGTTTTGGCTGTTTGGTAAGCGTAGTAGTTTTTTGGGCGGATTGTCTCTACCGCCGTTACTGTATCTGGGGTTGCTACTTCCGCTGCTGTGGCGCTATCCTTCCCGCTTCCGGTTGGTGAAACAGGTGAGGAGGGGTGTGGCGATTTTACCTCAGATGGTGATAACGGCGGGTGTGACGTTTATTCTCGCCCACATCTTCTTGTTTAGGCTGCATCTGCCGATTCGGTATACTACCCATAGCCTGCGAATCGTCATGGCATTGGCGAGTGCGATCGCGTTTGTGGTAGTCGTAGATGCATTGGTTTATTGGGCAAGGGTTACCTCTCACCGCTTTAGACGATACTTCGCCTGGGCAGTTACAGCAGTTTTGGGGATGATACTGATTTTCTATCCCTGTTTTGTGAGTTTCCCGTTTACCCGATATAAACAAGGTCAATATCCTAGTTTATACGAATTTTTGGCTCAACAACCGCAGCCGAGTCTGATTGCTTCCCTTGATGAAGAAGCTAATAATTTGCCGACGTTTTCCCAGCAGCCGGTTTTAGTCAGTGAAATGTATGCGATTCCCTATCATGTCGGTTACTACAATCAGATTCGTCAACGAACAGTTGATTTAATTCGCGCTCAGTATAGTCCAGAATTAACTGATGTGCGACAGTTTATTAAAACTTATGGAGTAGATTTTTTGTTGTTGAATCGTAGAGCGTTTACACCTGAATATATTAGGGGGAATAATTGGCTGATGCAGTTTTCCGTATCAAGAGAAGCCGTGGCAACTCTTGAGCAAGGAACTCTACCAGTCTTGTCTGGTTTTCTGGATAAATGCTCGGTGTTTGAAACGAAAAACTTGGTTGTTTTACAAACAAAATGTATAGTTAAATCTACTCAAAAATAGCAGGCATAACTAATGACAACATAAGTTTTCAAAAATGGCTCACTATTGCCCAGTCTACATAACATTAACTTACTCTGAAATGATGCCAGATAAAGTCTCAAATATTGACTTTGATTATGTCAAATGATCGCATCTCATGTCAACTACAATGAAAATGGCTCAAACTCCTTGGTATAGGGCGTTGCAACTAGGGGCAATCCAATCAAATCATCAATCAGAACATGATATGACGGCTACGGTGCAGATACTATATGAGACAATTAGTCCCCTTCAACAAAAAGAAACGACAGGTACAAGCCAATTATCTTGATGCGCTCAAGCTTGGTATCATTGTTATTCTATTTCTAAAATTAAAATGAGGTGAAGTGGACATTTGTTCAATATTAAAATTCTCTAACAAATCAAAAACTAAGTTCTGGATTACTTTAAGCCTAACCGTTGCAGTAGTCTATGGAATTTTAGGATTACAGCAAGCATTCAGTAGTCCGTATGTTGTTCAAGATGATGCACGACAACATGTATTTTGGATGCAGCGATTTTTAGAACCCCAGCTATTTCCGGATAACTGGATTGCTAACTATTTTCAATCTGTGGCACCGACTGGGTATACTAGCCTGTATCGATTCATGGCAGGTATTGGAATTGAACCTCTGATTTTTAACAAATTTCTGCCCCTATTCCTGACGCTGATTACTACAGGTTACTGTTTTAAGTTTATTTTACAAATAATACCTGTACCAATAGCCGCATTTATTAGCTCACTGCTGTTAAATCAAACGCTGTGGAGTTACAATGATTTAGTATCAGCTACACCTAGGGCGTTTGTTTATCCGTTGCTGTTGGCATTTTGGTACTATTGTCTACGGCGATCGCTCCTGCCTTGTCTAGGCGCATTGGCGCTGCAAGGACTGTTTTATCCTCAAACAGTATTCATTTCAGCCGGAATACTGATTCTACAGCTATTTAAGTGGGAAGGGGGGAGAATTCATTGGTCTCAAAAACGGGGGGATTATCTATTTTGTCTGTCGGGATTGGTTGTAGCATTTGTGGTTATGTTACCCTATGCTTTGACAACCTCGGAGTTTGGTCCAATTGTTAGTGCGACTCAAGCGAGGAACATGGCTGAGTTTTTGCCCGGAGGACGCACTACCTTTTTTGAGGATAATTTCTGGGAGTTCTGGCTGAATGGCGATCGCAGTGGTATTCTTCCCCGTCGCGAGTCTCTGCCTATCCTGCTTTACGCGGCGTTTCTCTTGCCGTTGCTGCTGCGATATCCGTCTCAATTTCCTCTGAGTCGGCGGGTTAAACCTGGGGTATTCCTTTTACCGCAAACCCTCCTCGTCTCCCTCAGTCTGTTTTTTGTGGCTCATGCCTTACTCTTCAAACTGCATTTACCCAGTCGCTATACTCAACATAGTTTCCGACTGATTCTTTCCCTAGCGGCTGGGATAGCCTTGACTATTTTATTGGATGGGATTTTCCATTGGGCGGCACAAACAACCCAATCTCGTCTTTCTAAAATCGGATCGCGATCGCTGGCGCTAGGATTTGCTGCATTCGTGGGAGTTTTGCTGATTGGGTATCCCAGTTTTGTCGAAGAGTTTCCCAAAACGGCTTACAAACAGGGAAACGCCCCCGAACTCTACGAATTTTTCGCGAGTCAGCCTCAGGATAGCCTGATCGCCTCCCTGTCGCGAGAAGCGGATAACTTACCCACCTTTTCTGGGCGCTCAATTTTGGTGAGTCGGGAATATGCAATTCCTTATCATCAGGGCTACTACCAGCCGTTTCGTCAACGAGTGATCGATTTGCTAACCGCTCAATATAGTGCAGATTTAGCCCAGGTACAGGACGTGATTAAAAAATATGAAATAGACTTCTGGTTACTGGATCGTTCAGCCTTTACATCGGATTATTTAGTGAATAATAGCTGGCTGCAACAGTATCAACCGATTGCCACTGAAGCATTGACCCAATTGCAGCAAGGAAAAATACCTGTTTTGGCGACAATGATGGAACGGTGTACGATTTTCCAAACTGAGGAAACTGTGGTTTTACAGGCAGATTGTATTTTAGAAAACGTTCCCCCAGGTTGAATCAACGATTAGACGATGGGGGAACCTAAAAAACGATATTGATTGTCTGCTCTCTCCTTTGTTTCGATTATATATATTGAACCGAATATGATCTTAATTTTTCAAGAAAAGGATTGAATTAACGTTTTCATCCTTAGGCGACATTGCATGTTTGAGGAACTTGGGTCACTTGTTGGCGTGGGCTATTACCAACTTTATAAGATTTGACAACAGAAAGCTCGAAAAGCTGGGATGCATTCAGCCGTGAGTAGGGTTCAATGGATTCAGGCATGGATTGGTAACAATGGGGACAGAACCAGTAAATTTGGTGAGATCGAATGTGCCTGAGTAAGGTGTGTGAACAACAAAGACAAGTATGACTAAACATCTTTTTCCTTCCTATTTGCAGTAGAGTTCAATTCCGGTACGATACCGTTATTGGCGTGGTTTGACGAGACTGTAGGGTGTGATACAATCTACGACAACTCTGCTTTATCTCTAGACTAAAACCGAAATCTGAGGAAATTCTGAGGATACAAAGCTGTTTCAAAAGTTTATAGTGTCTTGACTGTAGCGAATTAGACAAGAGTATTAAAAGAATATTAAATAAAAGCTATTCCATTTATTTTTGTGGTAGGCAATCAGGCGGCTCAGGGGTCACAGTGTTAAACTGGGGCGTCAAAATAGGGATTCGATGACGATCGCACTGTAGATAATAGTATGCCTCGACCCAGGATCTGCCGCATCAATGGCGGAATGCCGGGTTTGGGCAAACGTTACGCACGCGATCGCAAGAATACAGTATGGTTATCCATTACTCTGCTAGCAACCCCAGTCAAAGCCAACCCGCCAACCCGACGTCATGCCCGTTTCAGGAACAAAAGGGGGATTCTGAGGCTTGTGCGTTTCTAGCAATCTTCAATGACTCCCTGGATGCTATGGTGGTTGCTGATAGCCAGGGAAAATTCCTCAGAGTCAATCGGGCGGCGGGTGAGTTATTTAAATTGTCTGAGGATCAACTGCTGCATCGCACTATAGTGGAAACTACTCCAATTAGTCTTCACAACTGGCGTTCCTTTCTCGCCCAAGGGCGAATCACCTATAACTTTTGTCTGTGGCGTGCCGATGGAACTCAACGAGATGTAGAGTTAGAAGGTACTGCCAATATGTTGCCGGATCATCATCTATTAGTGTTGCGAGATGTAACTGAACATCAGCAAGCGGAAAAGGCATTACGGCAATCCCAGAATTTCGTTGAACAAATCAGTCAATCTATTTCCGCTATTGTTTATATTTACGACATCATCGAACAGCGGAATATCTATAGTAATCGGACGATTACTGAAATTTTGGGCTATTCTCCGGAAACAGTACAAGCCATGGGAGAAAGCCTGTTTCCTCAACTGATGCACCCGGAGGATTTAGCCAAATTGTCGGCACGAATTGAACGCTTGGCGACAGCTTCCGATCGCGAAATTATTGAAACTGAATACCGAATGCGTCGGGCGAATGGGGAATGGTGCTGGCTTTATAGCCGAGATACAGTGTTTGCCAAAACTCCCGATGGCACACCCCAACAAATTTTAGGTGTCGCTACCGATATTACCACAATAAAATTAGCCGAAGCAAAAATATTAAGCTTGAATGCTGAATTAGAACAACGGGTGAAAGAACGCACCGAAGCCTTACAGCAAGCTAACGAAGAACTCAAACGGGAAATTCGCGATCGCCAACAGGCGGAAAAAACGTTACGAGAGAGTGAAGAACAATTTCGATCTATTTTTGAGAATGTCTCGGTGGGAATTGCCCTGCTAGATCTCAACGGGTATATTCTGACAGCAAACGAAGCCAATTGTCGGTTCTTAGGCTACTCCCCGGATGAAATCGTCGGGATGCATTTTTCGGGTTTGACTCACCCGGAAGACTTATCTCTGGATACCGACTTATTTGATTCAATCGTGTGCGGAAAACGCACAAACTACACCATTGATAAACGCTATCTGCGCCAAGATGGTGCTTGTGTTTGGGGGCGGATCACGGTATCGATGATTAAAGATGAAGAGGGTTCACCCCGATATATTGCCGTGGTTTGTGAGGATATCAATGATCGCAAACAAATGGAAGAAGTATTGCGAGAAAGTCAGCAGAAATATAAAACCCTGTTTCAAATCTTTCCGATTGGTATTTCCATTACTGATAAAGGGGGAAATATTATTGAAGCCAATTCCGCCAGTGAGGAAATTTTAGGATTATCCCGCCAAGAACACACCAGTCGCACTTATGATGCTCCCAATTGGTCTATTATTCGACTCGATGGTACGCCCATGCCAGCCTCTGAATTTGCTAGTGTTCGCGCTTTAACCGAAAACCGAGTCATTGAAAATATGGAAATGGGAATCGTTAAAGCCAAGGATAAAATCACTTGGATTAGCGTCACCGCCGCCCCCATTCCTCTCGCTGATTATGGCGTTGCCATTGCCTACATTGACGTTAGCGATCGCAAGCGCATGGAAAAGGCATTACGGGAAAGCCAACAAAAATATAAAACCCTGTTTCAAATCTTACCGATTGGGATTTCAATCACCGATAAACAGGGGAATTTGATTGAAGCGAATGCGGCGAGTGAGAAAATTTTAGGCTTATCGGTTTCTGACCGAATTAATGCTAAATATGTGACGCCACAATTGAACGTGATCCGACCCGATGGCACAATAATGCCCCGATCAGAATTTGCCAATGTCAAAGCCTTAATTCAAAACCAAGTGATCAAAAACCATGAAGCTGGAATCGTTAAGCCAGATGGAAAAATTACCTGGATTAGTGCGACAGCTTCACCGATTCCGTTACGCGATTCGGGTGTCGTTGTTGCCTATTTAGATATTACCGAACGCAAGCAAGCCGAAGAAGCCCTCCAGCAAGCGAAAGAAGTGGCAGTTCGAGAAGCCAAACGCAGCGAAATTGCCAACCGTGCCAAAAGCGAATTCTTGACTAATATGAGTCATGAACTCCGCACGCCATTGAATGGTATTTTAGGGTATGCTCAACTGCTCAAACAAGATACAACGTTAACCAATCCACAGCACCATAATTTGAACATTATTCACCAATGTGGTGAACACCTACTCACGTTAATTAATGACATTCTCGACTTAGCTAAAATTGAAGCGCAAAAGATGGAACTCTATCCCACAGAGTTTCACTTGCCCAACTTTCTCCATAGTCTGGCTGATTTGTTCCAGTTACGTGCCCAACAAAAAGATATTATCTTTACCTATCAAGTGCTTTCACCACTTCCTAATGGGGTGATGGCAGATAACAAACGATTGCGACAGGTTCTGTGTAATTTACTCAGTAATGCGATTAAGTTTACGGATGGGGGTGAGGTAACATTTACGGTGAGTGTTGTTAATCGAACCGATGTAAAATCGGCTTGTAGAAATTCTGCCCTTGAATCAAAACTTAGTCAGGGCGGGTTTTATACAAAGGATACCATCAATAGTCACAATCAAGTCCCTAAACCCGCCCCGACAAACTCGGTTTACTCGATGGTGGGGAAGGGTCAACACTTTCAAACCATTCGTTTTCAAGTTAAAGATACAGGTGTGGGCATTGATTTGAGTCAATTAACCAAAATCTTTTTACCCTTCCATCAAGTCAGTGATCATAGCCATGCGACTGAAGGAACGGGATTGGGATTGGCGATTAGCCAGAAATTAATTCAACTGATGGGGAGTGAAATTAAAGTTAAGAGTATTCCCGGTAACGGCAGTACATTCTGGTTTGATATTAATTTACCCTTAGTCTCAGGATGGCACGAACCGAATCCTTCTAATAAACGCCGGATTACAGGCTTCAAAGGGGACAAACGGAAATTAATGATTGTAGATGATAATAGAGTGAATCGTACTCTCTTGCGGGCGATGCTAAAGCCTTTAGGGTTTGAAATAATAGAGGCGGTTAATGGTCTAGACTGTTTGCAGAAGGTTGTCGAATGTTATCCTGATCTAATTTTAATCGACTTAGTGATGCCAGAAATGGATGGATTGGAAACCACACGCCGAATGCTAGCATTACCCCAACTTCAGGATAAGGATATCGTCGCGATCGCGCTTTCTGCCAGTGTCTACCCCCAGATTCAGCAGGAGAGTCTCGCCGCCGGGTGTCGAGGTTTTCTCGCCAAGCCTGTGGAAACCCAGCAACTTCTCGATGCGATCGCGCACCATTTAAACCTAGAATGGATTTATTCCCAACCTCAATTCCCCTCCCCAACTGAGGCGGCTACTCTAACGCAGACGCCGATTATTTCCCTACCTTCATCAGAAATTAAGGCGTTAGCTGATTTAGTTAAAATGGGGGATATCCAAGGCATTATCGAACGCGCTGAATCTCTAGCCCAACACAATTCGCAATTTGAACCCTTAACCAGCCAAATTTGCCAGTTAGCGAGAGGGTTTCGATTGAAACAACTACGGGAACTGATTCAAGATCATCTTGGTGATGGTTGATAGTTTATGGTTCATGGTTCATTGTATTCCTTCTCCTCTAAGGCAAATCCATTATTCAGCCATCAGGGGTATTCTGGGAATTCTTAATTACATCTTTTTAGCCAAACCATTACCCTATTAATCACTATATGTCTTGGTTGGTTGCTTGTTTCATCATTTATTATTCCTTATGATCCTTCAACTTCCAGATAAAAGCAAACTGCTTATTGTCGATGATAACCCCACTAATTTAGGGTTTCTCTTTGAGTATTTAACGAAATCTGACTTCAAAGTCTTAGTCGCCTTAGATGGAGAAAGTGCGATTGAACAAGTGCAATATGCCCAGCCGGATCTGATTTTATTAGATGTAATGATGCCGGGATTGGATGGATTTACAACCTGTAAATGTCTAAAATCTGATCCATCGACTCAAGATATTCCCGTAATTTTTATGACCGCACTCTCCGATACCGTCGATAAAGTTCAAGGATTTAAAATTGGTGCGGTTGATTATATCACTAAACCCCTACAACCCGAAGAAGTATTATGTCGTGTCCAAACCCATCTCGCCTTGAGAAATCTACAAAAGCGACTCCTTGACCAAAATCAAAAACTATTATATTCACAAGAGAAAGAACGGCAACGATCCTTAGAACTTGAGCAGGCATTAAAGAAATTACAACAAACCCAACTTCAACTTATTCAATCCGAAAAAATGTCAAGTTTGGGTCGGATGGTTGCCGGAATCGCCCATGAGATTAATAATCCGTTGAATTTTATCTACAGTAATGCCTCGATTACAAAAACTTATCTGGAAGAACTTTTACATTTACTTCATTCTTATCAACGTACCTACAACAATCCTAGCCCCGAGATTGTTGCAGAAACTGAAGCCATTGACCTGGCTTTTTTGCAGTCCGATTTACCCAAAATCCTTAACTCAATGCAAGTGGGGGCGGAACGAATCTGTCAGATTATTCTGTTGCTGCGGAGTTTTTCCCATTTGGATGAATCAGAATTTAAGTTAACGGATATTCATCAAGGAATTGATAATACCCTGTTTTTGTTACAGCACTGTCTTAAATCTCAGTCAGACCGACCAGCTATTCGAGTGATTAAAGAGTATAGCGATCTGCCTAAAATTGGCTGTTATGGGGGTCAGCTTAACCAAGTATTTACGTCTATTATCACCAATGCCATTGAAGCCATTGATCAGGAGAAAGAGAAATGGAGAACAGGAAACAATGGGTTTGAATCGAATCCGCCAACACCAACGATTTGGATTTGTACAGAAATTAAAGACAATACCAATGTGGTGATTAAAATTGCCGATAATGGTTCAGGGATGAAGGATGAGGTCAAACGCCAAGTCTTTGATCCCTTTTTTACGACAAAGCCTGTGGGTTCAGGAACAGGTTTAGGTTTGGCTATTAGTTATCAGATTATTGTCGAAAAGCATAAAGGTCAGTTACAGATGAATAGTCAACGGGGAAAAGGGACAGAATTTGTGATTGAGATTCCTCTAGATTTGAATGAAGAGTAGAAATAAGTTCCACCGCCTTGAAATCAATTTAAAGGCTTATAGCTAAAGTCCGTTAAAACGGACTGGGACAAGTTATATGCTGTCCGGCTTCATCACCCATAATAAAAACTTCTCCCCCTCACCCCCTCACCCCCTCACCATAATTATGGGTATTCAACCGAACGTTAGAAGCTGGAGGGACAAACAGTAACGATCGCGCTAACTGATTATCCGTTACCTCCAGTTGATCAGATTCTGGGATTTCTAATTTGGATGGTTAGAGACGGTTAATTGTAGGGGCGGGTTTAGCCGTTTACTGAACGAGTTTACCCACAACTGATCAACAAAACCCGCCCTCTTTTTGTTTTTGGAGGGACAAACAGTAACGATCGCGCTAACCGATTATCCGTTACCTCCAGTTGATCAGATTCTGGGATTTCTAATTTGGATGGTTAGAGACGGTTAATTGTAGGGGCGGGTTTAGCCGTTTACTGAAGGGGTTTACCCACAACTGATCAACAAAACCCGCCCTCTTTTTGTTTTTGGAGGGACAAACAGTAACGATCGCGCTAACTGATTATCCGTTACCTCCAGTTGATCAGATTCTGGGATTTCTAATTTGGATGGTTAGAGACGGTTAATTGTAGGGGCGGGTTTAGCCGTTTACTGAACGGGTGTACCCATAACTGATCAACAAAACCCGCCCTCTTTTTGTTTCTGGAGGGACAAACGGTAACGATCGCGCTAACTGATTATCCGTTACCCCCAGTTGATCAGATTCTCGGATTTCTAATTTGGATGGTTAGAGACGGTTAATTGTAGGGGCGGGTTTAGCCGTTTACTGAACGGGTGTACCCACAACTGATCAACAAAACCCGCCCTCTTGTCGTTTCGATTTGAACCAAATAACGAATGACGAATGACAAATTAAGCTGTCTTGAAAAAGCGAATAATTTCGCGAACATGATCCAGGAATTGACTATCTGTGGTTAATTGCGCGATCGCTTGTTGGGCTTCCCGGGCTAAACGCCTGTGTTCAGCCTCATTCTGGGCTTCGAGTTGATCAAAAGAAGCGCGGAGTCGGGCGATATCTTTACGGCTTTCTTCCCAGTTACGGTTCTGCATCGCCACCCAGGAATGCTCATTTTCGGGATCGAGTTGGGGTTGAATCTGTCTGATATCCTGTTCTAAATTTGAGACGCGATCGCGCAATTGGTACACATCCTCACGCGGATACTTAAACTCCTGGCGAATCATCGCTAAACGGGCGGCTAAATACTCATAGAGTCGAATCGCTGGGCGTAAGGCGGTTAACAACAATGCTGCACCCGAACTCACATACCCTACCGCACTAATCCCCATCGCCGCTAACGTATAAAGCCCAATCGCAGATAGAATATGTAAGGCTATCGCCACCCAGAGCGATCGCGTTGCTACCACTTGAGCATAATTAACCTGTTTGGTGTCTATCTGAATCCCCTTTTCCGCCGATTGCGCCGCATCTGCCAAAACCGACTTGGCTTCAAAGTGGACATTCCAGGGAACTGTCACAACCACCAACAGCCACCAAAAGCTAGCCACTCCAATCACCCAATCCAGAAAATGTCCGGCGCTGATATGCAACCATTGCAGGATGCCAAATATCAGTAGGGTGATGATTCCCAATGCGCCACTCCATCCGATAAAGTTAAATAACATATCCTGTGACCTGTAAGTGTGAAACGTTTTCCCCGATCATGGGTAAGGGTTCCAGGGACAGGGGTTCAGCTTGTGATACTTTCTTTTGTTTCACAGGGGTACACCTGATCCGGTTGATTGTTACGAGATATTAAATACACGCTAAGTACCGAGGAATCTGGGAAACTTTTATACACAAGAGTCATCAAAGGCTTTGTGCAGAGGAAAGTTGAAGGACTACACAATCAAAGGATCGAAGTAGACAAGATGAGAAAGCGTGCATTTTTTACACAAGTAGCCACCCTAGCCACGATCGCCCTATCTAGCCTAATCGCGAATAAATCAGTGGCGGCGACATTTGAGCAAATTCCAGTTGATCAAAATAAATTTATTGCCGTGGCTGCACCTTTTGGCGAGAGTTCCCATCAACTGCTGATTATTGAACAAAAAAGCAATGCGCGGCAGTGTTGGAGTGAAAGTGGCAGTAATCCGGTTACCGTAGATCCCTTATTATTAAACTTTGACTTTAGTGGGATTTGCGGACGTAGTACGGATAGTAATGGCTATTCCATCCGCATGGCGGGTGAAGATTTGGGCTTAGATTATTTACTCAGAATCGTTGAACGCAATGGTGAATTGGTACTGATAGGAACCAATAGCCGCGATCGCAGCGCCCCAGAAGTTATAGTGGGTAGAACCCAAGGATTAGCCAATGGGTTTGTCAAGATAGTTTTAGAACCCGGTTGGGACTTTGCCCGACGTTCCTATCAAGGTAAACCATTGGGTCATATTTATCTGGCAAGTAGTCAACCCTTAAGCAGTATTGGTACAGGTGGCGGTTCCGGTACAGGTTCTAATCCAGACACAGGTTCCGGTACGGGGTCTAATACAGGTGCTAATCCAGGCACAGGTTCAGGGACTGGCAATCCAGTCGTAACCTTTCCCGATGTTGCCAATGACATTTATGCCAATGAAATTCAGCAAGCCGTGGCAATGGGATTTATTGCTGGATTCAGAGAAGATAACACATTCAGACCCCAAGCGGCGTTAACTCGTGAACAATTGGTTTCGATTATTTTTGAAGCATTGAATCAACTCCCCAACGCCGATTTAGAACTTCCTGAGCAAGTGACCTTTGCCCCTTATCCTGATGTTAATCCCTCCCGATGGAGTGCGGCAAAAATTCAATGGGCGCGGGATAATAATATCATCAGTGGTTATGCGGATGGAAAATTTCGACCTACACAACCAGTGACTCGCGCTGAACTGATGGCAATGGAACGACGGGCGGCGGAGTTTGCCTTAACCCTGCAAGGTCAACAACCGACGCTGACAGCTAATCAGTCTGCTTTAGAGTTTAGCGATATTCAGGGTCATTGGGCAGATGCCCTGATTACTCAAATGTCGGCTTATTGTCGAGTGGCGTCTCCGTTGAATGAAAGGGGGAGTGCTTTTTATCCCAATAGTCAAGCCCAACGAAATTATGCGGCGGCGGCGACGGTGCGAATGCTTAATTGTGTGAAATGATTTGTCATTGGTTATAGCAATACGCATTGAGGTTAGGACAATAAAATTGGGTAAAAAGGGAATAGGGAATAGGCAATAGGGAATAGGCAATAGGGAATAGGCAATAGGGGAATGTCCTAACCTATGCCCGTAGTGCGATAAATCGGATTCTCTTGCTCCCCTCTCCCAAGCTTGGGAGAGGGGCTGGGGGTGAGGGCTGGCGTGGGTGATGTCACGGTAAACCTTGTATGGTCTGGGCGGGTTTAGTTACATCTGTTGTGAGGTGAAAAACGATAATAGTGAAACCCGCCCCTACACAGACACCTTCATCAAAGGTATGGGTCAATCATCAACAATCAACACTATTTCAACGGTGATGTTACGGTAAAGGTTGTGCGGTCTGGGCGGGTTTAGTTACATCTGGGTGAAGTGAGAAACGATAGTAGTGAAACCCGCCCCTACACAGACACCCGGTTCCATCAAAGGTATGGGTCAACCATCAACCATCAACCATCAACACTATTTCAACGGTAAGGTAACGGTAAAGGTTGTGCCGACATTAACTTCACTCTCTACGCTAATTTCACCGCCATGAATGTCCACACAGCGCTTGACGATGGAAAGTCCTAATCCTGTTCCTTTAATTTTACCGACATTGCTGGCACGATGGAAGGATTCAAACAAGTGCTTTTGTGCTTCTGGGGGAATGCCAATTCCACTGTCTTTAATCTGGAACGTGACACTTGTATCGCTACTGAATAAATTAAACTTGACCACGCCACCTTGGGGGGAGTATTTTACCGCATTTGCCAGCAAATTACAGAGGATGGGACGCAATAGGTTAACATCCAGACAAGTCTCGGTGAATTCACCTTGGGGGTTAAAGATAATTTGGTATTCTTCCCCAGCATTGGTCTGGATTTCTTCGACTAAGTTATGACCAAATTCAACGATATCTACGGGAATAAGTTGTAGTTCAACTTTTCCCGAGTCAGCTCTACCGAGCAGTAAAACATCATCCAACAACTGAATCATCTGGTTCACAGATAGTTTAATTTGCCGCAAATGCTTTTCTTTTTTAGTATCCATGGTATCTCGACAATAGCGTTCCAGCAGATCGTTTGAGGAACTAATTGTGGTGAGAGGAGTGCGGAATTCATGGGAGGTGATGGCGATAAACTGTGTTTTCAGTTGGTTTAATTCTTTTTCTTTGGCTAAGGCAAACCGCAGCCGTTCTTCAGACTGATGGCGCGAGAGGGCAATTTCAATCGTGGTTTGCAGTTCGTCTTCTTGGAAGGGTTTGAGCAGATAACCAAAGGGGGCGGTTATTTTGGCTCGCTCTAAGGTATGTCCATCACCATGGGCAGTCAGATAGACGACGGGAATATTCAGACGTTGACTAATCTCCTCAGCCGCTTCAACTCCATCCAGTTTTCCGGGGAGTCGAATATCCATGAGAACTAAGTCAGGTTTAGTTTGAGTCGCCGTGGCGATCGCCTCTTCTCCCGTCGTCACTATCCCCACAACGTCATACCCTAATGTCTGCAAAGTGGTTTCAATATCAAAAGCCACGATTTCTTCGTCTTCGACAATAAGCAGCCTCGCATTCGATATCATGATGATTGTTTCCTTGCTAGTAAAGAGTTGGTCAACTTAACTCAGATTGGTTGTTTTAGACAGCTTTATATTGTTGGTGCTATAAGTTATAGTATCTTATGAATACCCAAAGAACTATCGATGTATTTTTTGATACATAGCATAGGGAAACCCAAACCACTTAAAGTTTATCTGCTCTGATCTGAGAGGATTAGCAACTCCGGTTGAATACTATTATAAATAAAGTTCCCTGATTGCGATCAAGTTTTATCTCACCGTTGAGTTGCTTAGTCAACCGACACACAAGCTGTAAGCCTAGAGACGAGGTTTGCCTGAAATCCACGTCCTCTGGGAAACCAATGCCATTATCACCGATGGTCAAGCATAATTGTTTTTGGTGAACAGAGGATAGAGAGTCTGAAGTGGCGTTTGTTAAGTTGTTTTCCCCATCTTCCCCATCTCCAATGGCACTGACTTTAGAGTTTGTAGTCAGCGCTTCAGCGCTTATGGCACTAAAGTGCGTACTACGAACCCAGCTTAAGTCAGCGACATTCCCCCTATCTCCCTGATCCTCCCCTTCGCCTTCATTAGTTCCTCCTCTCGTCTGGAGAGTGATGCTAATTTCACCATTGCGAGAGTCAGGAAAGGCATATTTTAGGGAATTGGATATTAATTCATTAACAATTAATCCACAGGGAATAGCGGTATCAATCGACAGCGAGACGGGAGCAATTGTCAGATTAAAGGTAATTCCTTTTTGCCTTGCTCCATAGCAACGAGAGAGAGAGTCAACCAGACTTTGGATATAAGCGCCAAAGTTAATCTGGGATAAATTCTCAGACTGATATAGTTTTTCGTGAATCAGTGCCATTGCTTGCACGCGATTTTGACTTTCTTGCAAGAGTTCTAGTATTTCGGGTGCTTTCATTTTTCTTGCCTGTAAGCGCAATAAGCTGGAGATAATTTGTAGATTATTCTTGACTCGATGATGAATTTCTTTGAGCAAGGTTTCTTTTTCGATTAAGGACGCTTTAATTTGCGCTTCTCCTTGCTTTCGTTGGGTAATATCGCGCCAGGTTATGGCTAACCCCTCATCGAAACGAACAGCACGAATATCAAAGGCTTGTCTCAAATTTTGTGGATGGGATAAATCATCATAGAAGAGTAATTCTTTAACCAATGGTTGACCTGTTTCCACAACCTGACAGTAGGCATCGAATAACTCATCTTGATAAGGAGGAAGCAAAATCGAGTAGATTCGTTGACCTCTTTGTACGGGTTGAGTAAAACAGTGATACTGATTAGTAGCATCATTGACATACTCAATGACAAAATCAATAATTTGACCCGAATCATCGCGAATAGGTTTATACAACCCAAAGCAATCTAATATATTATCCAGCGAGGTTTGGAATCGTTGTTCACTTTGGGTTAATTCATCTTGTAACTGTTGCTGGTGACTAATATCTTCGATCATGGCAACACAAAATACAGGTTCGCCAATCAAGTCGCGCAGCACCGCAACGGTTAGATTTGCCCAGACAATCTCACCATTCTTTTTAAAATAGCGTTTCGGCATCCGGAAACTATCGATTTCCCTCTGATCAATTTGTTCCATGTAGTGTAAATCATGCCCTAGATCATCAGGATGGGTAAAATCGTCAAAGGTAAGCGACATGATTTCTGATTCCGAATATCCCAGTGTCTGATAATAAGCCGGATTGACTTGAATAAACTGATGGGTATGAAAGTTGATCAGAGACATGCCAATGGGAGCATGATCAAAAATTTGCCGGAATCGTTGCTCACTTTTTTGTAAGGCAAGTTCTGTTTGTTTACGCTCGGTGATATCCTGAGCAATTCCAGCAATGCGGTACATTTCACCTTGTTCATTGTAGATGGGAAAAGCGCGATCGCAAATCCAACGCATTTCTCCATCGGGTCGTAGTATCCGATACTCTTCATCATACTCGCCTAATACCTCTTTGTTGATAGCGCTGCGGATGCGATCGCGATCATCGGGGTGAATTGTATCCAACCATGATAGGCAATCAGTATACCAAGAAGCACAGGGTTGACCCCAAATTGTTTCGTAAGCCGGACTAATATAAATATTTTGGGTTTTCTCTACATTTGTCATCCAGAAAACATCTTGAATATTCTCTGCAAACTGACGGAACGTTTCTTCACTCTGGCGCAATGCTGATTCAGTTTGCTTGAGATTTGTGATGTCGAGAATTGTACCAAATACACCAATTATCTGGTTGTCTGAGTTTAAAATCGGTTTCCCTTTAGCGAAAATGTGGCGAATCGAACCATTGGGACGAATCAGTCGATAGTCTAATTTATAGGGTTGTTTATATTGGATACTATGGGCAACGGTTTGAGTAAAATATTTGCGGTCATCGGGATGAGTAATCTGGTGTACCAGTTGTGCATAAGTTGGTTCACCGTGATCCGGATCTCGACCAAAAATCCGGAATGTTTCGGCTGACCAAGTAATTTTATGAGTCATCATATCATAATGCCAATGACCCAGATGAGCCATTTCTTCTGCTTCAGCAAGTTTGGCTTGGCTTTGACGTAAATGTTCCTCAACTTGCTTGCGATCGGTGATATCTTCAGCAATTCCCACATTGCGGTTAACTTGTCCAAAGTCATCGAGAATTGGCAAAGTCCGCGCCCAAATCCAACGCTGTTCACCATTGGGTTGGATAATCCGATATTCTTGTTCAAAGGGTTTGTCCCAGACGTGAGTTTGCCATTCGGTAATTATGCGATCGCGATCGTCTGGATGAATCACATCTTGCCAAGATTCTGGCTGTTGATAGAGAGATTCACAAGAGAGTCCCCAGATTTTTTCGTAAGCTGGACTAACATAAATCATCTGATTAACAGTGCGGATAAATAAGACTTCCCGAAGGGTTTCCGCAATTTGGCGCAAGTTCTGTTCATTTTCTTTGAGTTTACGGTTGACGTGCTGACAATATTGAATTTCTTGAACCAGTTTTTGACTGGTATGGCGTAAATCAATGGTGCGTTGATTCAGGTTAGATATCAATATCTTGTTGAAAAAATGAGAGACGTTAACTTCTGTTTTTCTGCGTTCGCTAATATCCAGGCTACTACTAATTAGGCGATAAATCCGCGACTCTTGATTATACAAAGGTGTGAGCGTGGTTAACCACCAACTATCTTGAGATTGGCAATAGGTTTCATAGACAATCACACGTCCCTCTTGAACGCATCGGGTATAATTATCCAAAATAGCGGTAGCTTCATCCGCCGGAAAAATTTGCTCAGGAGACTTGTCTTTCATCTCCGCCAGATTTTTTTCCATCCATCGTTCAGATGCTCGATTCATCTCCACGACACGAAATTCACCAGACGGTAAAACATCAATTACTATAATCGGATGAGCAACGCCTTGATAAATATTCTCTAAGAGTTGGTTTCGTTGTTGAAGTTGGGCGTAGGTTTGTGGTTCCATTTCTCGCTAAAGTGGCTAGGGTGTAGGGGCGGGTTTGACTACTATTGTGTCTTATCTCACCCCAATGTAACTAAACCCGCCCTGACTTGACCCTTAGGTAGATTGGCATGTATTGGAAAATATGCTAAAAGTCAACATAACAGAGTTAGATCGGATAGATATCAATATCTGCATCCTGCGATCGCGGCTACGCCCTTAAGTCGAATGTCACTGACTTTAGAGTTTGTAGTAAGCGCTAAAGCGCTTCTGGCACTAAAGTGCCTACTACGAACCCAGCTTCCCCTGCTCCCTATTCCCTGTTCCCTATTGCCTATGTCTAATAAAACCCTCGGTTTAGATACTCCACTGTATAAATACCTATTATCGGTATCCTTGCGAGAACCCGATATCCTGCAAAAATTACGACAAGAAACCGCCACCCATCCAGATAGCGCCATGCAAATCGCCCCAGAACAAGGGCAGTTTATGGCATTATTAATTCAGCTTATGGGTGCTAAGAAAACCTTAGAAATTGGCGTATTCACAGGCTACAGTGCTTTAGCTGTCGCCTTAGCCTTACCCAAGGATGGCAAGATTGTCGCCTGTGATGTGAGTGAAGACTATACCGCCATTGCCCGCCGTTACTGGGATGCCGCCGGAGTCTCAGATAAAATAGACTTACGATTAGCGCCTGCTTTGGAGACTTTGGATGAATTATTGGCAGCAGGGCAAGCAGAAACGTTTGATTTTGCGTTTATCGATGCTGATAAAGTAAATTATCTGGCATACTATGAGCGATCGCTGCAATTAATTCGTCCGGGGGGTTTAATTGCTATTGATAATGTCCTTTGGAGGGGACGAGTTGCTGATCCTCAGATGCAAGATAAAAATACCGCCGCGATTCGAGCATTTAACCAAGCCATTAGTCAAGATGAACAGGTTATTTTAAGTTTAGTCCCGATTGCTGATGGATTAACTTTAGCGTTGAAGCGGCGTTAGAGAGAGCATTAAACCCGTTAAAACGGGTTCAATATCTTACCAGGAACAAATGACAACCTATAATTTTGCCAACTGAGTTAGGAACGAAACGATAACTGATGGTTAATGCAGCAATTGATAATCAATCCCCTGAACATGTAGTAATTATAGGTGGTGGGTTTGGTGGACTTTATGCCGCCCAATCGCTGGCGAGGGCATCGGTTCAAGTAACGTTAATTGATAAACGTAATTTTCATTTATTTCAGCCTCTGTTGTACCAAGTGGCTACAGGTGGTTTATCTCCTGGCGATATTGCTTCTCCCCTACGCGCCGTACTGAAGCGTCAGAAAAATACGCAAGTATTAATGGGAGAAGTGATCGATATCAATCCTCAGGATTGCTTGATTAAACTTAAGGATGGTAACACGATTAAGTATGATACTTTAATTGTGGCGACAGGTGTAAGTCATCACTATTTCGGCAACGATCAATGGGCAGAGAAAGCACCTGGATTAAAAACCATTGAAGATGCGTTAGAAATACGGCGACGCATTTTATCGGCATTTGAAACGGCAGAAAAAGAAGCTGATCCTGATCAACGTCGGGCGTGGTTAACCTTTGTGATTGTCGGCGGTGGACCGACAGGAGTAGAATTGGCAGGGGCATTAGCAGAACTGGCTCATAGTACATTAAACCAGGATTTCCGCCACATTGATACCGCAGAAACTCAGATTATTTTATTAGAAGGAATGGATCGAGTATTGCCTCCCTATCCACCCCAATTATCTGCCGAAGCGCAAGCGGAACTTGAGCATTTAGGGGTTCAGGTACAGACAAAGACGCTGGTTACCAATATAGACGAGGATCAGGTGACGATTAAAAGCGGCGATCGCACTGAACAGATTACCGCAAAAACGATCCTCTGGGCTGCTGGGATGAAAGCCTCCCCCATCGGAGAGGTACTGGCAAAGGCTACAGGGGTAGAGTGCGATCGCGCTGGACGAGTAATTGTTAATCCTGATCTGACTGTACCAGGATATGCCAATATTTTTGTCATCGGTGACTTAGCCAATTTCCCCCACCAATACGACGACGGCAAACCCTTACCCGGTGTCGCCCCCGTTGCCATGCAAGAGGGGCAATATGTAGCCAATTTAATCCAAAAACGTCTCAAAGGAGAAACATTACCTCAATTTCACTATACAGACTATGGTAGTTTAGCCGTGATTGGACGCAATGCGGCGGTGGTGAATCTCGGATTTGTGAAATTCTCCGGCTTTTTGGCGTGGTTAAGCTGGATTTTTGTGCATATCTTTTTCCTAATTGAATTTGATAATAAAATCATCGTTATGGTGCAATGGGCATGGAGTTATTTCACCCGGAATCGTGGCACTCGGTTAATTACTAATCCAGAGGAGTAATCGTCATTCTTCTTATGTATAGCACTACGCATTAAGGTTAGGACATATCAAGAAAAATTTAAATCGCTCAATCCCTTGTCAGGTAAGCGTTTATTGAATGGTAGGGGCGACCCGCTGCAAAAATGAACACAATTGACCTATAAATTTTATCGGGTCGCCCTACATCAGGTATCAGAAAAACCAAGGAAAATCGACATAAACCATTGCCTAAAAATAAAGTGTTAATTTTCTCTATGTAACCCTAAATTGCGTATAATTAATTATCGGAAACTACCACATTTGGCAGGGCGAGCAGGGCGAGTCGAGAGCAGTTATAGCGCTACGCGCCAGGGAATAGGCAATAGGCAATAGGCAATAGCACCATTGTAGAGACGCGCCATGGCGCGTCTCTACATAAATGATGTGTCCTAACCGCTATGGCGGTTGCTATACTTAGTGTGCTAAATTGTTAGTTTGATTTGCCATAATATTGGACAGCAATAGGGCTTAGCGGTGGTTCAAAACTCTCTCACCACGGACTTCCAACTAAAGTAAACGCACTCCAATAATAAGGATGAGTGAGTTCCTTTTTTGACAAATTAGCTAATGCTGGCGGTAAAGCAATTCGACGATTTGGCGTGATCAAGTAACCATCTTTTAATCGCACTTGTCCGCGAATCATCGCTAATTGTGCCTGTCGTAATGCTTCGGCTTTCAGAGGTGATTGCTGTAATTGTTCATAAAAACCTGTCATTAAGGCTAACGTGCCTTCATCACTGACATACCATAAACTTCCTAGGGCAGATTTAACCCCAGTTTGTACCGCTAATCCCGTAAATCCTAACTCCGCTTCTTCATTCCCTAAAGCCGTCCGACAAGCACTTAATACCATCAGTTCAGCCGTGGGGTCATGTAATCCCAATTGGCGGATATCACTCAGTCTGAGTTTACGATCCCAAAACTGAATATAAGAAGAACTGGGTTGACCCGATTTAAATTCACCATGGGTGGCTAAATGGATGATTCCAAAGGGTTGAGATGCCCTGGCTGTTTTCAAATTAGCGGCGGTAAAGGTTTCATTAAGGAACGATTTCCCCTGCCATAATTGAGTCGCGATCGCGGATAATTCAGTAGGTACAGCCGGTAAGGGATTTTGATCCGTAAATTGAGACGCACCCATAGCTAAAACCTGCACATCTCTCACATCCCGATAGCGGGTATCGGTAAGCGAAAGACTAGGCATGAAACCGATACTATATTGTTCAATGATAAATTTATCCCCATCATGCAAAACAGCCAGAGGTAGGGAACGTAATCCCTGATCCATAATGAAGGCTAGATTATTAATCTCTTGCGTCTTTAATTCTGTTTCTAAGGGTGCAATTAACCACTGATACAACTGTTGGGCATAACGTTGATAGGGACGAGGAATGCGAGTATCCGTAACGGCGCGGCGCAATTTTTTGGCAGTATCCATTACTTTTTCGCGGGTTGCACCCGGTATAGGGCGGCGTATGAGTTCTCCATTGGCGGTGACGAGGATAATTTCGAGTTGATCACTATCTCGTGAGGGAGACTCCTTGGCTGAAGATTGACTGTCTTGGCTGCGAGTTTGGGGCGCTACTGTGGTGGGTACAAAAACGGCGTAGATAAGTGCAGGTTTAGCCCCTGTAGCTTGTTCGATACGATGTAAAGTTGCCCGGGCATCTGCCAGAGTCAAAATGGCAGTATCTTGGAGTCCTAAATAGGTTTCATAGTCACGGGTTAACGATTCCTCCCATTTAGCAACCTGGGTGTCAATTTCGATTTCCGGCGGTTCGTCTTTGTCGGGAGGTAAAGTGGGTTCAGTCAGAGGTTTGAGTAAATTAACAGGATTGATAGAAGCGTTAGTTTCTGAAGTGGGGGACTCCGGAGGCAAAATTGGTGGAGAATCAACGCTGATAATTTGAATATTGCCCACCTGATGAGTAAATAGAAAAGATTGAGTTGGAGAAATCGTGAAATCGCCACTGGTAATCGTTCCCCTGGTTCCATTCGTTGTCCCATCACCCACGATAAAGGGAATGACACCATTTCCACCATGTCTCAACGTGATAGAATCTCCACCCAATCCTCCAGCCGTAGAGATGCTAGCGCTAATCCCATTCCGGTCAATAAATGTTCCCGTAGCGCGGAAAAATTGACCAGCAGTGATATCAACTTGACCGCCTTGACCATTATTTCCGCCTTGGGCGTTGATCCAGGTAACTTGGATATCGCCAATAGGGTCTAAAGTAACATTACCACCATCACCGATAGTACCACTACTATTAATTTTTCCGGTTGTAATTGCTGTCGCCGCATCAATTAAAATATCACCGCCACTGAATCCAGAACTGTTGAGATCATTCGTATTAATTTCTCCATCACGACTGGTTAATGTAATCGTTGCCCCTTGACCATTTCCCGAACTGGCATTAATATCGCCCGTGGTAATATCTTGAACAGCGCTTAAACTAATCGTTCCCCCATTGTTAGTTTGAGCATGACTATCGAGGATGCCGCTACGAGTATCAATCGACCCGTTACTGGTTAAAGTAATTGCCCGACCTGGATTAATAATTGTACCTGTCGTAATCCGTTGATTCGCTTGCAGTGTAATCGTGGCATCTTGAGTACCCGTTATCGTGAAGCCTGTGGTATCAATTGCCCCTGAACCAACAGGCGATCGCAAAATTACTGGAACCTTAAAGGTGATGTCATCTGCCACCGTAATTGTACCCTGATTCTCTTCCCCACCAATCACAAGTTGCTCAAATCCATCTTGGAATAGATTCAGTTTCTCGGCATCCAGATTCCAAGTATTACTATTACTATTCGTTGTATCTCCAATGGTTATATCGACAGTCGGGTCAAGAGGAGATAACACCACCATTCCTGTTCCTTGGACTTGTGGCGTTTGCGGGAAATTCGGATCATCAATCACCTGAACTTGATCCGCAATCAACGTTGTCGTACTCTCTCCCGTTCCTCTGGCTTGAATAAAACCATCTTGCACATTAATTCCGGCTGCACCATTAGCACCGATTCCCTCAAGGGTTAGATTTCCACCGACGGTTGTCTCCACACCACCCCCTCTTAAATCAATGCCATAGTTATTGTCTCCTGTTCCCTTACCCACACCAATTAGAGAAATCGCACCATTCCTGGCGGTAATTCGAGAGGTATTACTCTGGTTAGAATCTATTTCCTGAACCCTAATCCCATGATTTTCTGTTATTCCCGCGCCAGCAGTTCCCTCAATCGTAATACTTCCTGTTCCGGTTACCTCAACAATAGAACTGCGAAACAGTTCAACCCCATGGTTAAATTGATTTGAACCAGTTCCCCCCTCACCAATTAGCTGAATATCCCCATCTTGGGTACGAACTAAACCCGCTTGGTCAAGTTTGATCCCTTGACTACCATGTAACGTGCCTTCTCCTCCATTCCCGCCAATCCCCTCAAAAATAATCGTTCCTGTTCCCGTTGACTGGACAATTCCCCCCTGATTACCAATAGAAACACCATAATGTAAGCCATTGTCCCCAGAACCCCCAGTGCCAATGAAATGAATGGTGCCATCTTGGGAAGATACTGTAGTATTCTTAATCCAAATTCCCCGATTTCCTGGATTATCTTCGCTGAAAATTCCCCCGCTTCCTCCTGTACCGTTGAGAGTAATTGTTCCTTGTCCAATTGCTTCGACACGGCTACCCTGACTAATTTGGATACCGGGAATACCTAAAATCGTATTCTCCTCGGTTCCACCCCTACCGATAATTGAAATATGACCTGTACCCGACTCAACTTTTCCTGACGCGATCGCAACCCCAACCTGATTCGGTATAATTCCCCCAGCATCCGTCTGTATCTCTGCCGATGGGGTTACCTCGACCCCAGTTTCCACGGTATTCCCTGGACCTGTTAACAACGCGGCTAAATCCAGAGGGTTTGTCGGTAACATTAACCCCGCATTACTCCTCGGTAACTCCACCTCAAAACTTAACACTTGTCCCGATTGAGAGATTTTCACCAAACGAGAATTCGGCACCGCCGCGATTGCAATCCTTCCCCCAGATGCCGTCAACGTTCCTGTATTCACCACTTGTCCACCCAATAGGGCTAAATCCCGTCCAGGTTCAACTGCTAATTTGCCTGCATTAATAATGATTCCCCGTTGGGATAAATCAAAGGCAAATTGACTGGGTTCTCCAACCAAGTCCCGATAATTATTATCACCCAATGCATTAAACCAGTTATTGCCAAACCCAATTCCTGTCGCCGTTGTTGCGGTAAAATCAGCCGGGACATTCAGTTGAGCATTCGCGCCAAAAATAATTCCCGCCGGATTCATTAAATATAAATTTGCTGTTCCCCCGGTTACCTGAATCAAGCCGTCAATAATAGAAGGATTTTCGCCAATCACTCGTCCCAGAATATTTCTCAGTTCCGGCGTTGCCAGAAAATTAGCAATTTGATCTGAATCAATGCCAAATTCTTGGAAACTGTGGAATAAATTCGCTCCATCCTTTGACAAACTGCCACCTTGAATATCAAAGTTATCGCCATTTTGAATAACAGTTGTTCCAGTACTGTTAACGCCTGTGGCTTCGATAATGGATTGAGCCAATACTGGAGCAGCTATTACCAGTCTTACTGTTCCAGCTAAGAGAGTTAACAGGCAGATTTTGCACCACTGAGTAGATTTCATCAGGTTGATTGTTCCTGGCACAGACCAACTGAATTTTATCCCAGTGTTCGGCTTAATTTTTCCTCTAGCAACAAAAATCTAAAAAACGCTAAAACAATTTATAATGTAACGGTTTTAAATGAGTTGTGTCATCTTTTATTGCCTATTGCCTATTGCCTAAGACAAACCGAGCGAAGCCGAGGTGTTCCCTGCCCCCTAATCCCTCAAAACCGCTAAATGCAAAATCCCATCCCCCTGATTCACCAACGGATTCTGCGTGTGACCAATCACTAAACCATCAAAGGGTGCATACGCTTTAATGCTATTCTCACCAAAGGCATCGGAAATAATGCATAAAATTTGCTTTTTGTCAACGCGCTGACCCAATTTAACAGTGAGGCGCAAAATCCCACTCCGAGGCGCTCGTACCCACTTACTTTGCTTAACTTCTAGTGATGGGTGCAAAGACTCAGAGAACGTCAACTCAATCATCTTTAACCCCACCATCATCCGGAGGATACCCTCTACACCGATTGCGATCGCATCCGGATCAAATCGCAACGCCTCACCCCCCTCATACAAGAGAATCGGGATACCTCGCTTGGTTACCGCTTGACGCAATGATCCATCCCGTACCGTTGAATGCATCAGCAGGGGTGCAGCAAAGGCTTTAGCACAGGAATAGGTTTCTGAGTCATCCAAATT
This sequence comes from Coleofasciculus sp. B1-GNL1-01, assembly GCF_040220235.1. Classification (NCBI taxonomy): domain Bacteria; kingdom Bacillati; phylum Cyanobacteriota; class Cyanophyceae; order Coleofasciculales; family Coleofasciculaceae; genus Coleofasciculus; species Coleofasciculus sp. B1-GNL1-01. The sequence continues at coordinate 29,934 of NZ_JAVJTO010000118.1, read as the reverse complement.
CGCCCGAATTTGGGGTAAATTTGTGCGATGTTGAGCCGCCGTATGCAAGTCAATCCCATGGGTACAGCGACTCACTACTTCAGTCATAAACAAGTCTGCCAAACGAGAGGCTAGAGAACCACGGGGGGAACCAGGAAAGGAACGATTTAAATCTCTGCGATCGGGTAAATAACGGGATTGTTCAATAAAGCCAAAAACATTAACAATTGGCACCGCAATCAGGACACCATGAAGTTGAGACGGATTAATCCGTTCTAAGACTTGGCGAATAATTTCCACCCCATTAATTTCATCCCCATGAATCGCCGCACTCATCCACAATCGTGGACCCGCCTGCACACCATTAATCACAGTAATCGGTAATGAAAGCAGCGTTTGCGTAGGTAAGCGGGCAACCGGAATTTCTGTGCGCTTCCGTTCTCCAGGCGCAACCGTAATCCCACCAATTGTTAGAGTTTCATGATTCACAGTTCAATGTAGAGACGTGCCATGGCGCGTCTGTGTGTAGGGGCGGGTTTCACGATTATCATTTCTTCCCTCACCCTTTCTTTAACTAAACTTTTGCATACAACCAACAAAGGACAAATGACGAAGGACAAAGGACAAACTAATACTGAATGCGATCGCGGGTTTTTCCTGATGCTGCATTTTTCTGCAAAAAGTCAATAATTTTCCCCGCCACATCCACACCCGTCGCGTTTTCAATCCCTTCTAAACCAGGGGATGAGTTAACTTCCATCACCACCGGACCATGATTAGATCGCAACAAATCCACACCCGCCACTCTCAATCCCATCGCTTTCGCCGCCCGTACCGCCGTACTACGTTCCTCAGGAGTTAACTTAATTTGTGCAGCATTACCACCCCGATGCAGATTGGAACGAAATTCCCCCGGTGCGCCTTGTCGCTTCATCGACGCCACAACTTTGTTATCAATCACAAAGCAGCGAATATCCATACCCCCCGCTTCTTTAATAAACTCCTGCACCAAAATATTGGCATCTAAACCGCGAAACGCCTCAATCACCGACTTCGCCGCTTGATGAGTTTCCGCGAGAACCACCCCAATCCCTTGAGTCCCTTCCAGCAATTTAATCACCAGAGGCGCACCGCCAACAATCTCAATTAACCCATCAATATCTTGAGTCGAATTAGCAAACCCCGTCACCGGAAGTCCCACACCTTCACGGGAGAGAATCTGAAGACAGCGTAACTTATCGCGAGAACGAGAAATGGCTTGGGATTCATTCGCCGTAAACACCCCCATCACTTCAAATTGGCGCACCACAGCCGTCCCATAAAACGTCTTAGACGCACCGATGCGAGGAATAATCGCATCTAACTCTTCCAAAACTTTCCCTTGATACACCACTTTGGGCTTATGAGACGTAATATTCATATAACAACGCAGGTAATTAATCACCCGCATGTCATGACCCCGCGCTTCCCCCGCTTCCTTGAGGCGTCGCGTGGAATATAGCGAAGCATCTTGGGACAAGATAGCTATTTTCATATCAAGAACTATAGAGTCGTTTGCTTAAGTTTGCGCTTCCCGGTTGCACTTTGGACAAAAGACCGACCCGCATCCACTAAAAAGCGTTTGCGGACAGCTTGACGCCCTAACAGCATTCGGAATCCCATGACATCTCGGTTCGTCAGGGTGAGTTCAATCAACCAGCGCTCCCCGTTTAGTTCTACCATAGTTTGGATCACGGGTCGTAACTGGGCGTGACCCCCAGAATTGCGAACCTGTCGCTGGTCAATCAGTTCCGCTTCGGCGGATACGGTGCGATGGGTATCGCGTTGATAGGGATGGACTTTGAACCGAACCATGGTTTTGTCATCCCGTGAAAAGGTTTCGACATCAAAGGCGTGTAAGGCGGAGGAACGCGCCCCGGTGTCAATTTTAGCTTTAATCTGGGAAATTCCTAGATCCGGCAAGGCGACTCGTTCCCGCCAGCCGATAATGGATAAAGATTTGGACATAAAGCACGGCAATACCTGTAGGGGCACGGCAATGCCGTGCCCCTACCATTGTGTTCTACAACGCCGCCTATCGCCAAAAGAAGCTAAAATTCCCTTGACGAGTCTCAAGGATAGAGCAAAACCATGACAAATGCATCTCCCATCCCCGTTGTTGTCAACGGTGCGGCGGGTAAAATGGGTCGTGAAGTGATTAAGGCGGTCAGTCAAGCCGATGATATGACCTTGATTGGTGCCGTCGATCATAACCCGAACTATATGGGTCAAGATGTTGGCGAAATCGCAGGTTGTGGTGCATTGGAAATTCCGATTCTGAATGATCTGCAAGCTACGCTAGTCATGGCGACTCAGGAACAAGTGCAAGGGGTGATGGTGGATTTTACCCACCCTGACAGCGTTTATGAGAATGTTCGCACCGCGATCGCTTATGGGGTTCGTCCGGTTGTCGGTACAACGGGACTCACGAGTGATCAAATCAAAGACTTGGGCGAATTTGCCGAAAAAGCTAGCACAGGTGCTCTAATCATTCCCAATTTTTCCATTGGCATGGTCTTATTGCAACAAGCCGCCATTCAAGCCTCCCAGTATTTTGACCACGTTGAAATTATCGAACTCCACCACAATCAAAAAGCCGACGCCCCAAGCGGTACAGCGATTCAAACCGCTCAACAATTAGCCGGACTCGGCAAAACCTATAATCCCGCTAAAGTAGAAGAAACCGAAAAACTGGCGGGGGCGAGGGGAAGTGTCGCCAATGACAACATTCGCATTCATAGTGTCCGCTTACCCGGTTTAATCGCTCACCAAGAAGTCATCTTTGGAGCTACCGGTCAAATCTACACCCTACGTCATGATACTAGCGATCGCTCTTGTTATATGCCAGGTGTCTTGCTTGCTATTCGCCAAGTGACTCAGCTCAAATCTCTCGTCTACGGATTGGATAAAATATTGTAATAAATAATGAATTCTCCGTTCCCTGTTCCCTGTTCCCTGCCACAAATGACCAATGACTAAAACCCATGCTAGTACCACTTACCCGCCAGAGCTTTGAGCAACTCATTCCTGTGATTGCTACAAGTTCCCAGTATGCTTATTACTGGGGAAAATTCCCAGACTTTTTAAAGCGACTGCTGATTTCGGTTGTCGCTGTTGTCGTTGTATTGCTCTTAGGACTCTTGTTAGGTGAGGGGTTTGATCCCTTGCTCTTTCTCTTAGGAATTATCGCTGGGTTGTACTGGTTTTGGAGTCCGGTCTACTGGGCAAGTCGGCGTAATATTGAGATACGTCGCTATAAATATAGTGGCTTCTGGCAAGGTCGAGTCTTGGATGTTTTTGTCACCGAAGAATTGATTGGTACTGAAGAAAATGTCAACAATCGGGGCGAGTTGGTGATTGTGGAAAATCGGGAGCGACGCCTGAATTTAGAAGTCGGTGACGAGAGCGGATTTAGCACTCTGCTACAAGCACCGCTACGCCGCACTCACAAAGGCATTGTTCCTGGTCAAATTGCCCAGATGGTGGTGATGTCGAATCAGCCTGATTTATCCCGTATTGCTAAGAGTAGTGATATTTATATTCCTCGCTTGAATATCTGGGTAAGTGACTATCCTTATGTACAGCGCACTGTGTTTAATCAGGTTAGTCGCCAGTTAACTCAAACCGAGGAGGACGATTATCCAGCTAACCGTGTGGTCAAGACTCGGCGTCGTCGGCGTTGAGATGGGGAAGCATGTAGAGACGCGCCATGGCGCGTCTGGGAAGCGGGGAAGGTTTTAGCTGTTTGATGATTTCTGCCAAGCTGCATTAGTCAGGGCGGGTTTAGTTACATTTGGGTAAGGAAAGAAACGATAGTAATAAAACCCGCCCCTACAAAATTGGTCAGGGCGGGTTTTGAACAAACGTTATTATCAATCAACGAAATGTAATTCCCTAAACCCGCCCCTACAACCCATACCCTCGAAGGATTCAATTTACACTGGTACTATCCTGCCCATACGCCTGCCATGCTAAGTCTACCAGTCCATTAACAATAGCCGCCGCGACAACTGATGACCCTTTACGCCCTTCTATGCGAATATGAGGCACTAAGGAATCTTCGAGTCGGGATTTGGCAACATCGACCTCAACAAATCCTGAAGGTGTGCCAATGACTAAGGCGGGACGGATTTCCTCTGCTTCAATCAGTTCCACCAATGCTGTTAGCGCCGTTTGTGCTTGACCCACCACAAAAATCCCCTCTGGGTAACGTCTGGCTAGGGTTTGAATTCCCCAAGCCGCCTTCGTTTTGTCTTTTTGCGGGCGGGTGATGGCTTCCATGCTGCAATAGACGGGATTGGCAAAGGTTTCTTGAATGTGAGGCGTAATTCCCACCTGTACCATCGGCACATCTACCACAATTGTAGTCCGAGCCGCTAGCGCCGCCGCGCCTGCTTGTAACGCACGTTCGGAAAACCGAATCAGCTTTTGATACTCAAAGTCGGCTGTTGCATAAATCACCCGGCGCACAATTTCGTATTCGGCGGGTGAAAAGGTATGAGCGCCAATTTCGCGATCGATAATTGCCAAACTTTGAGCATCTGTTCCGTGCCATTCCATGGTGTCTCTCAATCCCAACCCGATTTTTGAGCCGTGAAAACTTTAGGACTGACCCTAGGTCAGCTTCCTAGATAGCTTATCAAACTATTCTTACATTCAGTAGACAGAAACGGCTTGCGATCGCGCATTTTGCCTCTGAAGGATAATGTAGCGTGTAATACAAATTAATCCGACCTGTAGGGGCGACCCGCCTGCATCAATGAACAACACCAATCCACTCAATGGGGTCGGGTCGCCCTTTTTCTGGAGTTGGTTCATCCTCTGCTTGTATTGTCAACCGCCTGTTACAACAATCGACGCTATGCAAACGGTTTGGTTAAATGGGAACAGTAGCTATCCTCAACAATTTTAGATTTAGAGGACATCTTTATCGATTTATGGTGCGAGGTTTGGGAAACAACCTCTTTTTCAGGATGGATAGTAATCTGCTTACAAACTAATTGTTGACTTCCGGGACGTAAAAATCCCCAGGTATACACTTGGGAATCAGAGGGTGTTGCTTGCGCTGGAGCTAGTCGGAACGCAGTCAATAATACTAGCTCTGCCACCACTAGAACTACAACTACGGCTTTCAGCATTGTTTTCGTTGAATTGATAGATTAAATTAATTTTGCCACCTGGGATGTAATCTTGGCAATAACCTAGAGGTGAGAAAGTTGTATCTATAGGGAGCGATCGCGCATAGAGTAGAGTTTCGGCGAGGGGGTGGGCAAATGGCTGAAAGGCTGATTCTTTCGTAGACTCTCTCGCTGCCTTGTCCTGTAAGGGTTTCAGCGATTTTTGGAGCAGATTTTTGGGCATTTGTCGGCACAAAATCAGACCCCCTCGCCCATGAGGGCTGGACATTTTGGTTAGGAAAGGGAACTCTTAACAGGGAACAGGTAACAAATTTGTCCCGGCTTGGGTTGGTCGCCAGTTTCCTAATTTGAGAGATATTCTGCTTCTGTTGCTAATAAGTTGGGTTTCCTTCGTCAACCCAACCTACAATTACTGACCGACTAAGGCTCAATTTTACTCTCACGGGCATCTTTTAATCGCATCGTCCAAAACTGAATCGTTTCAGAAATTTCCATGAGTAAATCCGTTAACAAAACCTGCTGATTAAACTCCAAATCTCTAAATCGATTCTGAAACTCTTCTGTCGTCATATCCTGACGAATTCTTAAATCATTCCCGACAATTTTACATAAGACTTCTCGCGCCACTCCCCAGGCAAAATAACGCCGCCCCTCGTTCTCATCCTTTTCTTTGGAGGTTTCTCCTCCTCGTAAAATTGGCGAACGAGACATCGCCCAGAAGCGTTCTACACCCCAACTCGCGACATAATCCCCAATCCCACTAGCTGCCCCCTGCCAATCATCAAAGGTATCTTTTCCTTGTTTAAGCCGTTGAAAGACTTCTCGATCTAATTCATAGGTTTCGACAGGTTTTCTGGGCATATCAATAATTAAAATAAGACCATTTTATAATGTAAGTGAAACGTAGCCTACTCAATCTGAGAAATCTGAATTCGCCCATACCCCACACTCCACAATCCCCCCAGAAAATGTTCATCGTCGAGAAATTTCTCCCATTTCTCTATCTCTTCCACCTTACCCCTGGGTGTCCAACTAATCAGAAAGACTGCCCCTGGAGGAAAGCCTTCGACTGAAAACAGATTATTGACTAAACTGGTGTTTTCATCGGGATTCTCTTGACGTTCTGCGGCTTGATCAATCTCATCCAGGTTTTTTAAACTGACCCTCGGTTGCCGCACTAATCCCATATCGACGATGATGTTAATGCTATCATCGGGTACTATAATCAGCCGATTATTGGGGATTTGTTCGGGTCGGGGTAAAGTATCGGTGCAATGCTGGACATTGTTTAATTTCAACCAGCGCAGATAAACATGATAATCGCGGCGACCTACTGTTAATACCTGTTCCCAGGTGAGGGGAATACCCACACTCGCCCAGAGAGTATCGATTAAGTCTCCCACTGTAAAGATAGATACATCCCGCAAGCGGGTGCTTTCCAAATAGGTTAATAGTTTCTCCCAAGCATTGAGTTCGGTTTTGCCTTCTTTTGTGGGTTCAATGGGCATGAGTAAATTCCATAAAGACCAGGGACAAACCCACTGTAATGATTGACCACTATTAAATAAAACTTGGATACAGACGCGGTTACGTCCTTGAGATTTTGCCTGTTTATATGCCTGATTTAAGCCGCGATGCCAAAGGGATTGGGGAATTCGCCGTTGGGCAATGACAATACCTAAGCTGAAGTGCATTTTTTCCCCCGGTATCGGATAGAGTTGATCCTGATACTGTACCCAGCCGTCTACTGGGGGAGTGAGAGGTTGAATTAAGGGAGAGGGTTTGCCTGTCCAAAGGGCGTGTAGGTCATGGGTTAGGGAAATGGCTTCGGTGAGGGGTCCGAGTAAGAGGAAATCATCCCCACCAGCAAAAATGACTTTGCTATCGTGATGCACTTCGGTTAAAGCATAGAGAAGTTCATTCCATAAACTGAATAATAGGGACAAGTCGAGGATGTGGGGTAACTCTAGTTGTCGGGCTTGGTTGGGTACGTTCGGCGGTTGGATGCCTAAGTTATAGTGGGTGATCTGTTCAGCGTTCGGATGCCATTTTGACCAAGGTAATTTCAGGGTTTGATACTGTTTGCCAGACAGCCATTTGCCCATATTGTCCCCATCTCCCCGCCAGCCGACTGTCCATTCAATGGTGCTTTGCCAACTGTTGGGGATGTCGCTTTGCCAAATTTCTAAGAGTTCTTTATCCTCTATATTGCGCCGTTCTAAGCTACGGGGATGAGTAAATTGTCCGTTTTGATCTGCCCTGGGCATACCCCATTGGGTTTTTTGGGGTAAGGTTGAAAAATAATCCCGTTCTAGCCCTTGCAGGGTTTGATTCCACAAATCGAGATTAACCTGAGGCTGGGTGGGTATCCAAGCCGCCGCCGCCGCTGTGCGATCGGGAAATTGTCCCCAAGGACAATCCGGTGGCGTTTTCCCCCAGAGTTGTTTTAGGGTTGGCACAATAATATCTGGCACTGAGGCTAACCGCTTCAGCATTTCAATACTGTTGAGGCGATCGCTTTCTGAAAAGAGTCCTTTGAGTTTACTCTCTTTTGCCGCCCGTTCCCACCATTGATCCAGGATGGGTTTCTCTAATCCCCAGGTTCCGCCTTGGTCAATCGGTTGCAAGCCGGGATGCCAAATGGATAAATGACCTGCACTTGGGCTAGTTCGTCCCCCCCACCAGGTTCCTTGCCAATCGCGACCCAGTTTCTGAGATTCAATTCCTTGGTGTAGGTTGGCGATATCCTCAACAATCTGTCCCACGCGGATGGGAGTAGACTCAGTGTAAACTGACCACAGACATTGATGATCGCGATGAATCACCCGCCAGCCAATCCCATTGAGGAGTTGGGAATTGTGTGCGATCGCGGCTTGTTCTAAACCTTTGAGTAATCGTCCCCATTCCTGTTGGATCAGTGACTGGACGTTCTCTAACCAACTATCGGATTCGGGAAATACTCCCGTCACCACATTGGGCAATTCCGGACGCCAAAACCGCTGATCAACTGAGGTAGAACCTCGCAACCAATTGACCAAGGGGGAGGAATGGTGCAGGGGTAACAACACCTTACCACCCCACTCCTCCCAGCGATAAATGAGAACAGCAGATAGGTAATGACACAACCAAGACGCCACCGCCCAATCTCTCAGCCGTTGTCCACCCCCCAGAAAGGATTGAACTGGACCAAAGCTAATTACTCCAATCTGGGTCAGGGTAGGAGTATTGCCCAAATCAATTTGCTGACAAGCCTCCTGACTCGCCCCACCTCCCCACCAAACCTGGTTTTTTAGATGAGAGGAATTTTGCCATTCTCCACTCACGGGATGGGTAGATAGGAGAGGTTCGGCTTGCGGAAGAATTGGATATAAGTTTTGCTGCTTAATTAACCAATCTTGCAGATTCATTGGCTTTGATTTAGATCAGGTTGATTTGGATTAGGGAGATGGGAGAAAAAAGTCTCACCAACCGCCTTGGGTTTAAACCCAAGGCTGAAAGCTAAAGTCAGCTAAAGCTGACTAGATAAGTAAGTGGATATCATTAAAGTTAACAGTGGAGAAATTGCTTTCGCCAGAAGCTACGTCATTGTTAAGGGTTTAGGGGCTATTTACAAAACTTCATGAGTCCTGTTTTCTTTTATCCGACTACTTAAGAATTTGAGTCCACTTTAGTGGACTTGAGCTTTTAGCCAAGAACTTGAGTTCTTGGCGGATGTTAGGGCTTACTGAAAAAGGTACAAGATATCAGTTCAATGGGATCGGGTCGCCCTTTCCATGGGGTCAGGTCGTCCTCTGGTATTTTAACCTTAGAGGCATATTTTAATATCATTAACCTTACATTCATACGCCTGAACTCGCTGCTGTACCTGGGACGATAACCCCGCCAATTCGATAATATAGCGCAGTTGCTGCACGGCAACTTCTGAGGGATGATCGGGATGATTGACTGATCCGCAAGCTTCTTTTTGAGCATCTAAAATTTTATCAATACTGTCCCCCAGCAAAGCATGGTATAAGTCATTTCTGAGATAGATAAAACTGTTTTGGGTTTGAGCATCGAGTTGCCACTGGTTATCACAGTAAAACTCCTTGAACTTATCCCAATCGGGGTTAGACTGAATTTTGTCAACCTTATATTTTGACGTTGATCCGTGACTTAATAAATCAGTCACTCTCTTTTTAATGCCAATATTCCGATTAAATTTATCCGTATTTCCTGTATTCGGGTCAGTGTACTCTAAGAACGTCTTACCCTTCTCTTTATTCCATCGATAATTCCCCGATCCTCGCTGAATAATTAAACAAGCGATCGCGAGTTCAAACGCCCCCGCCACTCTCAAATACCAATGCATCCACTGTCCGCGATCGCGAAAGGCTTGTTCACTCCACAAAGCAATACTGATCCGTTCGATGACTTCATCTTGGGGAGTTAAGCCTAGATTGAGTTGGGCGAGATTAAAGGAGACCGCGCGATCGAGATATTGGCAGGTTTCCCGCAGCGTTTGATCGGGATGATCCGCTAACAATTCATTCGCCCCAGCGAAATCTTGAATTGCCAACAACTGCCTAATTTGAGGCACTTTTAATCGCCACTGCCAATGAGTGCCAGAATGGAAATACGAAATTGAGTCTTGTCGAGAAATATAGATAAATTCAATCTCTCGTTTAGCTAACTTTTGCTCAATTCCCCAAAGGTACAGCGCACTACTCAAAGCCGGAGTTCCACTGCTGTGCTGGACAAGAATCTGATCAACTGGAATTGTTTGTCCCGCTGGGGGAGTAAAAACTATCCGACTCGACTCAAATTGAATTAATCCGTTTAATAAAGGATCAATCTGCTTTGCCATTCCGTCCCAATCCGCCGCCCCTTTGGGAATATCAGCACCAACATTAAGGAAAATCGGATAATAATTAATCCCCTGCTGCTGACACCAGTTTTCTAAGATATTGCGCCACCAATATCCATCCGAGGTAACAATATCATTCCACCCTTCACCCGACTCATCCTGGTGTTGCATCCAGTCCACCTGATTGGTTAAAATAATTCCCCAATACAGTTCAGCCTGATTTTTCTGTTCTTGCCAAACTTGGCGAATCAGAGGAAAATCCACCCGTTCGAGTTGATGAATAAAGTCCTCATCATTCCATTGTTGTGCCGCCTGGACATCTGCCAAAGTATAACAAGCCTCTAACTTTTTAGTCCCTGATTCCGAATCGACAAGAATATCGCTACTCCCCAAAACTTGCAGAATTAAATAACGTGGCATGATCAAACTCCGTTCGTAGTAAGCGCTTTAGCGCTACTTGTCCTAATTTACACTAGAGACCTATTACTTAGGCGTTCGTAGTAAGCGCTGTCTTCGCCACCCATCCTAATTTACATTAGAAACCTATTACGTTGCTCAATCAAGATATCCCCGACCAAATCGACTGAAAACCTTGTCGTCTTAACGTCGCTTCCACCCTAGAATCAAATACAGTAATCAGACAATAACTTTCATAGTGTCGCACAGCATAACCCGACGGGCGATTCTGAGTATTTCCACACCAATCCGGACGATTCTTAGCCGTGGTACTGCAAACACCATGGACAATATCGCGCCACTGGTCTGATTTTCCCCGCCAAATGCTGATAATACTACCTGGAACAGAAACTGGATTAGGCAAAAGCCGTAAGCCATACCTTTGCGCCAAATTCCTAATCACATCTTTGAGAGAATCAATTAACTCATTTAACAGTTGCTCAGAGTTCGCAGGCGTGACGGTAAATTCACTCCCCCGAAACCCATTAAACCGTTCCAACTGATGCGGGGGTCTGCGCCAACCCGGACCCATTCCCCCCAAACGACTCGCTAAATCCAGTAATCCACCCACTAAGTCTTGAAAGGGGGAATTACAGTTAACAGAAATTCGCCAGGTTTGATGAGCATCTTGGGCGGGAATATTGGTGTAACTATTGCTGGGTATATCTCCAGGACGGGGTTTGACAACCTGCTTCAGGTAACTGGTTAACCTTAATTGAGCCGGACACCCCAACCCCCCAAAAATTATACTCGTCAATTTTTCGGCGCGATCGCGGTTTAATAAATAAAGGGCTAAACGAGTAAAATAACCGCGTAAGTTAGCCCGTAGCACTTGCGGACTCCAACGATATTTGCCTATTTGTTTATCTTTGGGACTGTGGGGTTGAACACCGGGTTTCATTCCAGTTAATTGGAGTTCCCACTGTCCCGATGGTACAGATTTGGCTAAGCGACCAAAACCGGAAGCTGTACCTCGTCCAAGTCCTTGTTCTTGTAACATTTCTGTGAGTCGGTTTTCCAGCCAAGATTTTTGTTCAGGAGTGGGATTATCGTGGAGTAAGACTTGCAGACAGAATCTATCGGGACTAGGACGAAGCGGATGGTGAGGGGAAACTTGCCATTGTATCCCTAGTTTGTTGCTTTTTTGATTGAAAACCTGCCAGGGTTGTTGCGGATTTAGGGGAAAGGGTTTAAGGTTTTTTAAACGAATACTTTCAAATCGAATCGTTCGCGGTTGCCAGCTTTGGCGATTAGCGGTCAATAGAGTTGACCAAAATTCTTGTTCAGCCGTGGATAAATCCTGCCATTTCACCTGTAGCCAATGCAGGAAAGCACCTCGAACACTGGAACCCGGAATATAGGGAACACCGCTAATTTGGGCGGGTAATATGCCACCTTCAGGAAAGCGTCCACCTCCGACTTGAATGGGACTGATAACTTGTAGGTTATCTAGACGAATGGTGTAGGTATGGGAGGGGTTTGGTTCAAATGTTCCTTTCCACGCCTGAATGATATCTTGATTTTCCGGCTTTTCTAGAATGTCACTGGTTTTGGGAGTCCATCCTTTCTCTTCTGTGGGTTCAACGGTGTACCACTGGGGGAGTTCTGTGGGTAAGGGTAGCATGATAGTTGGGGGGTAGCCGGATGATACTTTTTCAACTATAGCTTGACTCAATGGGTTGTTTCGGGTCTTGTGACCATTGCACAAATTGCGAGGGTTAACCAAAATCGCTGAAATGCCTATTCTTTCGTTGGAAACTTCGCCGCCTTGTCTGGTAAGGATTCTAGCGATTTTTTTCGGGAATTGTGGGGGGTTTGGAAGGACAAAATCGGTAAGCTTCGCAAACTGCCTCTGGACATTAGGCGGGGTAAGGGTTTTAAATGGAGGGGTCACGACCTCTGTGAGGAGGTAAAGGTGTTAAAACCTGGCAAAGTCAGCCTTGACGAACATCCGAATGTCGGGTCATAACCTCTTGTTAGGAGGTGAATGTCGCTAATTTAAAAGTTTGTAGTCAGCGCTTCAGCGCTTAAGGCACTAAAGTGCTGACTACGAACCTAGATGATGTCAGTGTTGACAAAGCTTTGAGCTGTTCGGCATTTAAACCATAATGTCAAGAATTGCGAGATCCTTGTCGTAGTGTGAGCATCTTGCTCACTACATTGAGCATCTTGCTCGCTACTAATACCCCATTTAAATGCATTACAGCTTTAGCCATTAAAATCGCGGAACCCTACCAAAAAAGTCCGCCGACGCGGAAATAGAAAAAAATCACGGATTCGGTCTGTGTAGCGGCGGTTACTCAAATGAGATTAGGGAACTCTTAACCGGGAACAGTAAGGGTTTGACGGCGATTTACTTGCACTTGTTGGAGCGTACCGTTTTCTTTTGTCCGACTACTTATTGTTCCATCGTCCCCTAAAAAAAGCGCAAGCTATCACAAATTTTTCGCTTCTTTGAGGCTGAAATAAATTCTTGTTTATTGTCGATTATTTCCGACCCAATCTACTGCTAATTTAGGCAAGGGCGGATAGTGTTGAAAGGTTATCGCTGCTCTCCTCTCTCTTCTTTCTACCTCTTTGAAATGGGGGGGGAAAGAAGGGGAACCATTACATAAAACCGCTTCTAGTATCAGGGAAAAGAACACCCTTTTATCTTTCTTGCTCCCCTCTCCCCTGGTGGGCTATGCATTACCCACATCTTTCTTAAACATTGTGCGATCGCGTTTTCAAGCCGTTAGTTAAAATGGAACTTAATAGCTAGGAGTGAAGTAACTGCCAGGTAGCAGCGATATCTTGTAGTCTCTCTTCACCGCGCCAAATAGTTTTGACTCCAGGTTCACCATCATGTTTACGCCCTAAGAAACCGCCGAGTTGAGCAATCCAACCAACGGCTTGCCGGAGAGAAGGAGGTTGTTGTGGAGGTATAGGTTGAGAGTGAATAGTACAATAGAGAGCTTGCCACTCATGGGTCTGTAAAACCGTATCGCAAGGTGTATCAGGACTAGAGCGAGCTTGATAAGTGAGCCACAATAAGCGCCAAGCAACAATGGAATAAGTAGCCAAAGCACACTCAATACGCTCTCGTGTTTCCAATTGTAGTTGTTCGAGGTGACAACCGCTTTTAAGAACGTAGTGATAGCGTTCAATCAGCCAGCGAAAAGAGTACCATCGTATACATTGGACAGCTTCATCAAAACTATTGACAGGTAGGGTTGTTAACAATAACCAGCAAATGGGTGTGGTATCCTTGGGTGGATTAGATGAGCGTGGCTAATACCACTTGAAGAGTAACTGGAGAGAGTTTAGCTCTTTGAAGATGATGGCGAGGTGGTTGTATATCTAGGGTAGCAAAGCGAACGGTTAGGGTAGCTTGCCTCTGGGGTCGCCCTCCCGTTACGAGGTACAGTAATGGTGACAAATCCAGCTACTGGCGCTTGCTCAATGCTGGCGTGCAAATACTTGGCTTGATGGTCAACACGACGATTATGAGTACCTCGGATCAATAGATGCGATCGCGTTTGACGAGTCATGGCAAATAAATCGTAAATATCCGCTTCGCGATCGGCAATCGTCACCACCTCTATGTCTTCAGGTAAGGCTAACTCGGTCGCAACGGAAGCACTTAGCCAGCATTGACTTTCATGGTGAGTGAAGTTGAGATCTGTTGTGTCTTGTATTGCCAAGACAATACTATGCTCTTTTGACCGCTCCACAGTACTGATTTGATGAGACGAACGGATGTCATCGGGTTTGATGCGTGGTGATTTCCACAAGTTGTAGGTAGCTTTGGTTGCTGCCCAATTTCCACAAGCCGTTGGAATGCTTTCATTAGGCTGTTCGGCTAAGTCTTCGACAATTTTAACCAGGCGTTGATTTCGCCGAGCATCACCTAAGTTGGTGTACCGCAATTCTTGGGCTGCCCATCGAAGTTCTTTCATTTATTTATTTTCAGATGCGAATGCCACAAGCAGGAATTATAGGCTCTGGCTCCTGATACATCCAGTCAGGCAATCCCATCCCGAAACGCGATCGCATCCCAAAACCAGAAACTGTACTGACTTAGACTGCACAACTCTGCTCAGTCCAGCCAGATCGCGACGCGATCGCACAATGTTTAAGAAAGATGTGGGTAATGCATAGCCCCGGCGTGGGAGAGGGGCTGGGGGAGAGGGGTTGAGCTTAAGTTGACACCAATGGGCATTGCCGTGCCCCTACTATATGTAGCGTTTTTGCGTAAGTCCTGTGTGTCAGTCCACTACATATAGACATTAAATCTGTTGGAAAAGGGGGCTACCAGCAACGACTATAATCAGAAGCTAGTCATTACCTCCCATCACTCCATGTCTGCTGAAGAATTTCTGCCCACCGTCCACTGCTTAGAAACCCTTGTACCAGAACTATTGCAAGTTTCTAATCATCCATCGGCTCCAACCCAATCCAAAAATTGCCTCACACTTTTAGCCTGTGACGCTCGACGGTGGGTCATGATCCGGTCGTTGTATGACCGCGATAGTCACTTCTTTATCGAATTTGAAACTGAACTCTTTAACTGTGCGGATTGGTTAAAGAAGTTCAAGGAAAAAGTTGATCATTATAAAACTCGTTCTTTCTCCGATTGGCTATTTCCCGAATATACCGAATCCTTCACCAATCAATTCATTGCTACCTTAAAATCTCGATATACGTTAGAGGGAAATGATATTGACAAACTCTTATCAACTGCCATTTTTTCGGCAACTGACCGTACCTTACGCAATCACCTAACTCAGTTGTCTCAACTTAAAACTCCGTTCCTAGAGCGACAACTGATCAATCCCCAAACAACAACCAAAAAGCCAATTCACAAATTCCGCAAACGGTCAACGGCTGCTATCCTTGAACCATTCACGACCGACCCTAATTTTTCCTATGCAGGAACCTTAGGATTTTTTACCAATGATGTATCGACTATTGCCCAACTGTTATTCACAAAAATTAATGGCGAACAACGCTTATTTATCCATCATGACTATGTAGTTAAGGAAGAATTGCGGGAAACCTCAGCGGATTTAGCCGATCGCCTCAAAGAAATTTGGCAAGAGACGCCTACCCCACCGCTGCAAATTGCCTATCACAGTGCTTCCTTAAATCAAACTAAAAACTACACCATTTATCCAGTTTGCCTGTATTATTATCAGAGAGCTTACTACCTCTGCGCCTTTGGTCAAAGACCGCATAAAACAGCAACCCAAGCGCCAGTGGGATGGTATAACTACCGTTTAGAACGGATAAGCAAGTATCAAAAACTGCCTTGGGATACTCCCGATCTCCCTTTCTCAAAATCAGAGATTATCAACCATCCGGAAAACTATGCGCCTGCTTATATTCAACAGGAATTAGACGCCGCTTATGGCTTTGATTTCTATGAAAAATCCGACTTAACCCTGCTGCGGTTTGATGCTGATTTTGCCCAGCGTTACATCGACAACTCCTTCCGTCATCCGACTTTTGAGAAACTGGATAGTTACCAAGAAGCACTGGTATTAATTGAACACTTAAACTTACCCAATCCCCGACAGATCCTAGCTCATATTCACACCTATTCTGATGCCGCTTATTACGCACTTCGCTATCGGCATCAGGACAATACCGTAATCATGCGACTCCGCGCTTGGGGACCCAAGGTAGAAGTCATGTTCCCGAATGAGTTGCGACAGCGCATGAGACAGGATATCGAACAAACCTGGCAATTTTATCAAAAAACAATGACATAAGACATAAGACAAATAACAACTTTAATTGTCCCCACCTACTTAGGGCTTGCTGAATAAGTGGTGAGGTGAGGGGGAGCAGGGGAAGCTGGGGGAGCTGGGGGAGCTGGGGGAGCAAGGGTACATTTTCCCTGAGCAAGGTGATGCCATAAGCTGTTATGCATTTAAATTGGGTATTAGTAGCGAGCAAGATGCAAAGCCTGCGGCATGGCTTCGCTAAAGCCTTCGGCATGGCTTCGCTAAACGCACTACAAGGATTTCACCATTATTGACATTAAGGTTTAAATGCCGAACAGCTTACTTAGCACTTTATCCACTGTCCAGACGCCTCAAAGTATTGATGGATCAGGGTTTCCGGGTTGTGCAGTAAGCCCTACTTAACACCTAACGTTTCCACTGTTAAAACTTGTGGTGGCGTTGCATCGGGTGGATACAAAAAATCAAATTGCACTAATCTTTGACTGGATGGGGGCATTTTTAGCGTCACTAACGGTTCCCCCTCTTGTCCTCGCTGTTGAACTAAATGCCAATATCCTGTGCGCGGAACTCCCGCATCATCGTTATAGCGGAGTCGCACTGTTCCTCGGAAAAAGACTTGGTTGGCTGGAGGTTCTAGAAACCGTAATCCGTCCTCAATTTCTTCTTGTTTTAGAGGCGTTTGTAAGGATACGGTAACTGTTTTTGTCTCCTGAGTTGGATTCACCAACGGTAAGGTTAAACTATATTGCACGCCATAATTACCATGGGCAAAATAGGCAGTATCAGGATAACGTACCAGCATCCTCGCACTCTGGCTTTGATCAGTACCTAAACGTCCACCGGGTAAGGTACTTAATCCATAAGAAAAGGCTTTTCCCGGTTCAGGAATCGTCAAAACCTGGGAACTCGGACTATCAGTTAACTGAGTTTGCCACTGTGATCCTTGAGCCACACCTGCAACCCGCCCATAGATAATATTACCCGTAGTTGAGTCTGGTGGAGTTGGGGCGCGATCGCGTGGTCTAGCTAATTCCCCTGTATCCAATAGCTGTTGCCATTCTACCAGGGTGGGGGCGCGTTCATTTCCCGTCTCATCGGTGGGTGCATAACGGGCGAGACTGGCTAGATATACCTGTCCATTACTGCGTAACCGCATTAACGTGGAACGCCCATTAATTGGCGGTTCCAAGGATTTCACTGGAATCGGTAAATTGAGTAATAGGCGGCTTTGTTGAGGCGGAATCACCACTTGCGGCGGAAACTCGGCTTGGCGATAGCCTCTCAATATATCACTCATTACCCGACTACCAGGACCTGCATATACTGTACCTTGGGGATTCTTAACCTGAGACGGTAACTGGATAAACGGTGCATCGGGTTGACTTAAGTAACTAGCCGCTTGCAGAATATCAACCGTGACCGATTCTTCACCGGGATTATGCACAAGTAGTCCCAAATATAGCGTCCGTAAATCATCCGGTGTTGGCGCTTTAGCAACATGATGGGCAAAGATATCAAAACGCCCCTGAAAGGGAAAGTTTAAGTGGGCGCTAGGAGTGGCTTTGTTGTTTCCAGGAAATGTCGAGAGTAAAATTCCCTCGGTTTGCACAAGTTCGGGACTATTGCTATTGAAAACCGGAACCTGATCCAATTGTCCCGGTAACGGACGCACATCTTGCGACTGTACAATCTCCACTGGGGGTGGAGGTGTAGGGGTAGCTTGGGCGAGGTGAAAAATGGGCAGAAACGCGAACATCTAGAGATAAAGGTTTAAGATTTAGGGAATAGGGAACGGGGAACAAAGAAAACAAGTATACTTCATTACTTCGATAACCGCAAAATAACAGAGTATCGCAATAGGCGATCGCAAATCCAGATCTTCACTGAGGGTGCAAAAGCCGAAACATGGATATCAAAAGTGCAGCAGCTACAATCCGCCAATCCTGGTGCTGGTGGTTAATTGGGGGCTTGGGGATGTTGAGTGCGATCGCGTCTTTCCCTGATCCCACCCTGACTCAGATTACACCGGATGACACATTGGGGGTAGAACGTTCCATTGTTACTCTTGTTGGACAGATTGATATCATTAAAGGCGGTACTGTCCGAGGTATCAATCTCTTCCACAGTTTCCAGGAATTTAATAAAATTAAGATATGTAGGGGCGACCCGCCGCACCAATGAGAAATTCCAATCCACTCAATTTTTTCGGGTCGCCCTTCCTCAAATATTGACTGATTTGTTTATGTGTAAATTTTGGGTAAAGCCTTGCTTTCATTATTTAGAATTTTATTCTAAAATAAAACAGGTTTCACTATTCTCGGAAAAATTATATCTTATCTCTCTAGTTAATGAAAAATTCCATGCAAGCCAGACCCTTTTTAAAATGGGCAGGTGGGAAAAGCCAACTCATTAAAGAAATTGATAAAAATTTGCCTGAGGAGTTGAATCAGGGAAAAATCAATCGATATATTGAACCTTTTGTCGGTGGTGGGGCAGTATTTCTATATATTGCCCAGTTGGGTAAAATTGAAGAGTTTTTTATTTGTGATATTAATCCTGAACTCATTCTAGCGTATAAGACGATTCAGAAAAATGTAGAAGACTTGATTAAACTTTTGTCAAAGCTTCAAGACAAATATTTATCTTTCGATGCCGAAGAACGAAAGCAATATTTCTATCAAATCCGCTCTCAATTCAATCTACAGCGTCAACAAATAGACTTTCATACCTATTATCCAGACTGGGTTGAGAGAACCGCTCACCTAATTTTTCTCAACCGCACCTGTTTTAATGGATTGTTCCGAGTTAATTCCAAAGGAGAATTTAATGTTCCAATCGGTCGCTATAAAAATCCAAAAATTTGTCAGACAGATAACCTGATAGCGGTGGCTCAAATTCTGAAAAATACTCAGATTCATTATGGAGATTTCACCGACTCTGAAGCGTTTGTGGATAATCACTCTCTAGTTTATTTCGATCCTCCCTATAGACCTCTAAGCAAAACGGCAAATTTTACGTCCTATTCTCAAGAAATTTTCGATGATTCGTCACAATTAAGATTACGAGATTTTTTTCAAGTGCTTGATCAGAAGGGGGCTAAGTTAATTTTGAGTAACTCTGACCCCAAAAATGAAGATTCGACAGATGAGTTTTTTGACAGTGCTTATGCAGGATACGCTATAAAACGAGTAAAAGCGAAACGTAATATTAATAGTAAGGCAATGCAGCGAGGACAGATTAATGAATTGTTGATTATGAACTACTGAGTTTCGATAAATAGAGATTCATTGTAGAATATATATACTTGTAAAAGTATTGTTGTCGTCCAGTAATGGGGGTGCTGAAACATGAACACCCGCGCAATCACCCAACTTTCTCTCATTGTCCTGAGCCTGACTACTGCGATCGCGATCGCGCCCGCCAAATCGAGTAGCCAAGGTTTCCAGCCTCAACCTGGGGTGGCTCAATCTGGAGGCGATCTGTTGGCTCAATCAGGAGGAGGCGTTAATCTTGACGCATTACCAAGCGGCTTTCATTTTTTCCGAGACATTTCCGATGACCAAAATTATCTGATTTTGGAAAAAAGAGGCAACCTAGTCGTTGGTTATACCTATAAATATAGAACTGAATTGAGTTATTGTTGGCGAGGCACAGCAAACGGCAACTTCGTCACTGATGCTGCGTCAGCCAAACCAATTGTTAACTCTGTCCGTGAATCATGGGAATTTGATGAGAACGAAAACATCAATCTAAACAACTACAAAAAAATACCATTAGAAAACATTCAATCTAATATTGATTTTCAACAAATTCTTTATGAATGTAGAAGACTCTTAGCAGAAGCACCTTCCTCCGCTGTTAACGCTTGGACAGATTTTTTCTTCTATCGCCTTTACCCCCAAATGCAAGGCGAGAAACTTCAACCTTCCCAAACTCAATTACAGCAAGAGTGGGTTGCTATTCGTCGCGCGATCGCGGATAAAGTTAGGTGGACGCCACGAGACTGTGAACAACCGCCTGAGTCGGATGGATATGATGTGGTTAATTATAATCCGAATGAAGTTGCTGATGCCGTTTTCTACGCCCGTCATCCTGAACTTAATGAACGCAAAATTCGTCCGGGGGAAACGAATCTAGCCAGGGAATGGAATGCGATTCAGAACCGTCTTCCTGAGTTTGTCTGCTATAATCCCTGAAGAATTTTTATTAGGGAACTTTACTTCCAGCTAACTCTGTAATTACCTGCTCCAACCCAGCAACAACTCGCGCTAATCGTTCATAGTCTACTTTATCGGGTGTATCTTCGTCAGTATGATAGTAAGGATAGCGAAAGGGGGCTGTATCCGTAACCATTACACCCGGATACCCCTGCTGCCAAAATGCCCACTGATCTGACCAACCCACACCCGGAATCATCGGGGGTAACGTCGCACCTTCAGAGGGAAATTTGGCATGGCGGCGGAAGGATTCAACGACGTTGTGAACGAGTTTTCTTGACCCTAAATTACCGATAAACCCGATAAAATTTCCTTGTAAGGGATAAATCTTGTCTAAGGGAAACGGATAGCGCTGAGACCCAATTTTATCGGAGTAATATCCCATCGTTTCTAAACTCAGCATCGCCACAATATTCTCATTGCGATCGCGGCATTGTTTAGCATAGACGAAACTCCCCATCTGATCCGTCTGGAAAAATGGCGGTTCTTCATTGACAAACTCCACAAACCGCAGCGTTCTAGCTGGCTGTTTTCCGGCAAATAAACGCGCTAACTCTAAGGTTGCGGCTGCGCCAGTACCGTTATCATTCGCCGCCGGACTGGTATAGACTGAATCGTAGTGACCGCCAACGACAACGATTTCCTGGGGTTTTTCAGTGCCAATAATTTCGACTTCAAGATTGTAATACGTTTGATTATCAATCTCGTATCCTTGTCGCTTGACTTGATACCCAGATTCTGATAGATGCTGTTCCAAAAAATCAGTCGCCGCGATTAAACCGTCATAGTGCAAATAGTTGCGTCGCCCAATTTCCCCCGCCAGTTTTTCCACATCTTGCTGAAGCGCATTTTGCAAGGCGATTTCTTTCTGGGTTAGGGGTGGGAGTTCACCGTTATAACTTTCTCCAGGCATTCGGATCATTAGGAACCACGCGCCAACAATGACAATCAAGAGAATGATACTCAGTATAGCGAGTCGGATGGCTCCGGAGCGATTTAATAGAGGAATTTTCCACCACGGTTTGCTCGATAGTTGAGTCATTTGTCAGGGAACAGGGAACAGGGAACAGGGAACAGGGAACAGGGAATACAACATAATTTAGACAGGGCGGGTTTTGTAGCCAAGCTGGGGATAACATTCAATATTGTCCCTAAACCCGCCCCTACACATAGATGGGTCATGGCGCGTCTCGTGATGGCTCCCCCGGCTCTCTGTTCTAGGAAACCACCTCATCATTATTATTGGGCTTGGGAGGTAAGGTACAACAGTTAATATCATTCAAACAAACTTTACCCCACTGCAACGCCCAACGCACCAGTGCGACTCGATTATCGGTATGGGTCTTCTGCAAAATATTACTAATATGGTTATCGACAGTGCGCTTACTGATTTCCAAGTCCTGGGCAATCTCCTGATTGGTTAAACCAGCGGCGACCAGGTCTACAATTTGTAATTCCCGGTCTGAGAGAGAAACAGACTTATCCGACTTGCCACCAGCCATAGGTATTTTGCCCTTGGTAAATCTACTTATACCTTTTTAATTCTAACGAACTATGGGATACCTACACGCCATAACTCATCCTGGTTTGAGAGATTCTTTTTAACCAAAGGTTAAGCCTCTGGTAGTCTGAGGGAAACGTTGAGGTGTATATTGCCGTGACTAATCCTCGTGTTCTCTGCCTCGGTGAAATTTTATTCGATCGCCTAGCTAATCAGGTGGGGCGATCCCTAGAACAAGTCGAATCCTGGACACCTTATCCTGGGGGAGCGCCAGCGAATGTGGCTTGTGCATTGGTTAAGTTGGGAACCCCAGCGGCGTTTATCGGAGCTGTGGGAGTTGATGAGCCAGGAAACCAGCTTGTCCAATTATTAGAAGATGTCGGGGTGGATAGTAGTGGTGTCCAGCGCCATCCTACCGCACCAACCCGACAGGTTTACGTCCTGCGCTCAGAAAAGGGCGATCGCGAATTTGCTGGATTTGGTGATTTTGACACTTCCCAATTTGCTGACTCTTTCCTTGATGTGTCTAAGTTACCCGAATCCTTATTTGAGGGAGCTGATTATTTAGTTTTGGGTACCCTGGAGTTAGCCTATCCCCAAACCCGACAAGCGATTTACCAAGCCTTGGATCTCGCCAATCGCTACGATGTCAAAGTTTTAGTGGATATTAACTGGCGTCCCATGTTTTGGTCAGATCCCAGTGAAGCAAAACCACTGATTGAAGAATTTGTCAAGGAAATCGATTTTCTCAAAATAGCCAAAGAAGAAGGGGAGTTATTCTTTGATACCTCGGATGCAGGGGCGATTACCCATCGTCTGGATTCAGTGGAAGGTGTGTTGGTGACGAATGGAGATCAAGATATAACCTACTGTCTCGGTGAACAGGAAGGTACATTCTCACCCTTTACTATGAATGTGCAAGATACCACAGGGGCGGGTGATGGTTTTGTCGCGGGCTTGATTCACCAACTGTGTCAGAAGGGATTAAAATGTCTAGCGACGCCAGAGTCAGCACGAGATGTGGTCAAATACGCCAGTGCTGTGGGTGGACTAACGACACTCAAACCCGGTGCGATCGCGGCTCAACCAACCCGACGCGAGGTGGACGCATTTCTCAAAGAAAACGGGTAACGGTTTCCCTGTGATTACCCCTGTTGTTGCGATCGCTCTGTCTGATTCAACTGATTTTCCTGCGATCGCTTCTTGCGTTCTGCGTATTCATGAAAGTTCACGATTTGAGGATCAGAGGCGGGTATATCATCATTAGGGTTGGGTTGGGAAACGTCCGGTGGAATGGTTGGATCAATCATCGTAAAGTGCTGAATTGGAGGCATTTCAACTTTATGATACGTGACCCCACGAAATCGAAATGTTTTAACCGATGGTGGCTGAGGTTGTCGTGACTGAGAATAATGGACAGCTTGCTTCCCTTGAGAGGGGGTGACACCCTTACCTGAATTTGGGACACTCTGTTGGGTTATTGTTGCCAGCTTTCCGTTAACCAGGGTTATTTTTTTCTGGTGTAATAATTCTTTCAACCTGTCCCAATTTTCCTGGGGATGCTCTTTTAACCAAGCGTCCACAGCTTTCATGGCGGGGACAGGAGGAAGACTAAATTGCATCAAAAGAATAGCGAGGACTTTTCCTTCAGTTGTCATTTTTATTATGGGGTAAGGAAGCAATTACTGGCGACAGCAGATACACTTTATAGGAATGATATAGCTCTGAAAAAAGAAAACCCTGATACTAATTCTTCAGTTTGTTAAGAAAGTTATCTATAATTGTCTTCGGCATCCGGATGCGACTGCCTCAGCCATTTCTCGTAACTTTTTTCAGCTATTTGGCGGATTGACAATATTCGTCATGGGTTAGGGAACAGGGAACAGGTATTAAAAAGGGCTTGTAGGGGTGGGTTTGACTATTATCCTTTTTTGTCACCTTAATGGTATTAAACCCGCCCTGATTAAGTTTTCAGCTAACTCCCTCATCTCCCCCATCTCCCAGACGTGCCATGGCACGTCTCTACATTGCTACTTCGTTACCCAATCTGCACTCATGTCATTATCCCCCCAAGAGAAATCCTTGAGACACCTAATTGCTAATAAAATTGCGGCGACACCAAATCGGCGTATTTCATTTGCCGAATATATGGATTTAGTCCTCTATCATCCCCAACAGGGATATTATGCTACGGGTGCAGTTAATATTGGCTCTGAAGGAGACTTTTTTACCTCATCCCATCTGGGTCATGATTTTGGTGAGTTACTGGCGGAACAGTTTGCCCAAATCTGGCAGATTCTGGGACACCCCGAACCCTTTACATTGGTGGAAATGGGGGCGGGTCAAGGATTGGTTGCGGCTGATGTTTTGAGTCATTTATATCGACAGTATCCAGACTGTTTTGCGGCGTTAGACTATATCATTGTTGAAAAAGCAGCGGGATTGATCAGTAAACAGCAGCAAGTTTTCAAGCAGTTGAACTTACCTGGTTTACCGTTACGCTGGTGTACCTTTGATGAAATATTAGACAACTCAATCATCGGGTGTTGTTTTTCTAATGAACTCGTCGATGCATTTCCAGTGCATCAAGTTGTGCTGGAGAAGGGACAGCTTCAGGAAGTGTATGTGACAACGGTAACGACGGAAACCAATGAGATTCATTTGGGGGAAGTTATCGATGATCTTTCTACACTGGAGTTAAACAAGTATTTTCAATGGATGGGAATTAATTTATATTCGGGGGCGTATCCAGATGGCTATCGAACTGAAGTGAATTTGGCAGCGTTGGATTGGATCAAGACAATTGCTAATAAGCTGAAACAAGGGTTTTTGCTCACGATTGATTATGGGTATTCTGCCGATCGCTATTATTTACCCGTCCGACATCAGGGAACATTAAAATGCTATTATCGTCACCGCCATCATGATAATCCTTATGTAAATATTGGACAGCAAGATATTACCGCTCATGTGAATTTTACGGCATTGGAACGGCAAGGAGAATTGTCTGGATTACAAACCGTAGAATTGACCAAACAAGGATTATTTTTAATGGCATTAGGATTAGGCGATCGCATCTCGGCATTGTCAGGATTAGGAAGCCATCAGGGACAAGCGATCGCGGGGGCGCAGGATGTGATTAGAATTATGCAGCGTCGGGATGCATTACATCAACTGATTGACCCCACGGGATTGGGCGGTTTTACAGTGCTAGTGCAGGGTAAGGGGTTGAGTCTGGAAAAAGCGCGATCGCTTAAAGGATTAACGATTCCGCCAATGGCTTAATTGGTCATTGGTCATTTGTCATTGGTCATTTGTCATTGGTCATTTGTCATTTGTCATTTGTCATTTGTCATTTGTCATACTCGCTTTCATCGAGAAGCAAGCTACGTCATTCGTCATTTGTCAACGAAACGGTACAAAACTATAATGGATTCATCATAGTCCGGAATACGCTAGAGGGATAAAGATGGTAATTGCACTCCAGCGGCTAACCTTTCAAGAATATCTAACCTATACAGATGGAACCGATACGGTTTATGAGCTAGTTGAGGGTAAATTAATTCCGATGAGTCTTGGTAGTGGTTTACATGGTGATATTGCGGAATTTCTACACGACGAGTTTCGCGCTGAAATTAAACGGCTAGGACTTCCCTGGACAGGTAAACAAATGACGGTTGGTATTCAGTCGCCGCAACGGGGACAATGGCACACCTCTCGCATTCCTGATGTAACCGTTTTACCTCTAGAACAATGGCAACAGCTACGTGATAAAAAAGAAGCGGTCATTACGTTGGATGAACCCCCCCCTTTACTAGTTGTTGAGGTGGTAAGCGAATCAACTAAGACTGTAGATTATCGAGCCAAACGCGCTGAGTACACCGTATTAGGAATTCCCGAATACTGGGTAGTTGATCCCTTAGCGAATAAAATCACAATTTGTCAACTGGTGGAAGGCTTCTACGATACCACAGAGTTTTTGGGTAGTGATGAAATTCGATCGCCTACATTCAAAGCGTTGCGGTTAACCGCCGCCCAAATTCTCAATCCTGCTCTGTGATATAGGATTTTCATGCTAGCTTAGCCTTCTACTAATTCTAAATATTGAATGATCGCACTCAATGCATGTTGTACATAATCAATTCGTACTTCAGTAACGCGACGATTAAACTTTTCGGCATCAGGAGTATCTGCGGCTATTTGATCGACAGCCCTAGGAAAAGCGCCGAGGAATTTTGAGTCCTTAACCTGGGCGCGGAGTAAAAAGTTTAGACCATCAGGTATAGTAGACTCAATACGTTGTCGTATTTCCTGACTAGCCGGAAGGAACGTCAGAGCCGCTTGCAATCCTTCTAAACGGGTGGCGGTGGGAGTAACTTTACCCTGTTTGGAAAAGCCGCCGTGATAGTTAGGATGCTGAGGATCTTTAATTTGCTCTTGGAGTATCGTTTCGCAAATCTGGATAGCATGATTCACTAACAATTCTCTCGATACAGGTAAGTTCTTTTGATTAGTTAGGGAGAATAGCTTAGCCGTCGCCAGGATAGCCCAATGATCCGCTGATATATTCGTTTGCCCTTCACGAGAATGAGCGAGATAGGCTAACGCTTTAGCCGCCGCATTAAGCCAAATTTCAGAACCATCCTGTTCGTAAAGCATCGCTAGTCCTAAAGCCGCCTCACCCGGATAATAAAGCGATTGCCATTTATTCCAACGTCCTCCCTGCGACGGGATATATTTTGAGTAAAAATTGCCCTCTTCTTTTTGCATATACACGAGAAATTGCCCTAACCTTTGTAAATCGGAGAGGGGGGTAAATTCGGGCTGAATTTTCTCCATACTTAATAAAGCGACTAACCCAAGTCCTGTCCCCCCTAGCTTGGCTTGGAGGGGGTTTCCGCTGTGATTAACCTTGGGATCTGACCAAACCGCTAATACGTTATTCTGATCCGGTAGAGGATAAATAGATTCATCTCGCAGATATTGACTGGCTTTTTCTAGGGTAGAACGCACCTGGGGATCGGGGTGTCGCTGATAATACATCCCTAGGGCGTAGATTGTGCCAGCATGACGGAGAATATTATACTTTTCCTTGACTTTCACGGCAGAATTCATGTTGAGACGATACTCAAACCTGCCATCATCTTTTGTCTGTTGAACCAGATAGTAGGCGGCTTGGTTGGCTGCGTTTTGAAGGATATCAATTTCTAGAATGGTGTCACCTCGAATTCCGATTAAGAGTATAAGCCAAAAAGTTAAGAGTGCTACAAGAGTGAAGTTGACTCGCTTCCTCAAGAGAAAAAAGAAATGTTGCCAATTCTCCATGGTTACCTATAGTTTATACTTGATTACCTGTCATCAACCCTTTATTATCTGGGTTAACATGGAGAGAGGGCGACCCAAGCCAATTAAGTGACCAGTTATCTACACAAATCGAAATATTAGATATTTTGATGAAAGAGAGATTGGAAGTCTTTGCTCATAGCAAATTAGCCAAATCATAGATTGGTTTTGGAAGCTTGATGACTTGGAAAAGACAAATGATTATGAAAACAGATTTAATAGCCGATCAATTGACTATATGGGATTACTCATTATTGGCAGGAATGAGAATTTAAAATTTAGAGAGAAAACGAGGTTAGCTTGGCGTCAGCAAAACCTGATCGTGAATTCTAAGCATATATTATATACTGTATAACTTTTGATGATTTATATGATGATTTATCATTTCGTCTTGACAAGTATCGGTTTGCATCACAAGTCGATGATTAGAGGATAACTCTATTTCTCTGGCTCGAAAATAGTCTTGACAAACGACATAAGACAAATGACCATTAAGTCACAAAACCCCCTTAGAACTGGGAATCATTTCAGCACGACGGGGATCGATTTCTGTTGCCATACGGACTGATCGCGCAAAGGCTTTAAACGTGGCTTCGATAATATGATGAGAATTAATTCCATCCAGTTGGCGGATGTGCAACGTCATTTGGCTATGGTTCACCAATGCAACAAAGAATTCCCGCACCAGTTGCGTGTCATAGGTGCCAACCCGTTGAGTGGGAATCTCTAAGCCATAGCTTAAATGAGGACGCCCCGAAAAATCCAGTGCCACTTGGACTAATGCCTCATCCAAGGGGGCGATAAAATGACCAAAGCGGACAATCCCTTTGCGATCGCTTAATGCCTGAGCAAACGCCTGTCCCAGTGTAATGCCCACGTCTTCGTTGGTATGGTGATCATCAATTTCGATGTCACCCGTGGCTTTCACGTCTAAATCAATTAACCCATGAGAGGATAGCTGATGCAACATGTGATCCAAAAAGGGGATACCTGTGTCCGCACGACAAGTTCCTGTACCATCGAAATTCAGGCTAACCTGGACATCGGTTTCACCCGTGGTACGTCTCACGGTTGCTGTCCGGGCGGGGAATAGAGGATGCTGAGACTGGGAATTGATAGCTGTGCGATCGCTGGTTTGCATAGTTGCTGCTGACATAGGAGAACACCGTCTCTTATTCTCTCACAGGAAAGAGCGGGAGGGTGGAAGCCCCTCTCCCTCATCTCTCCTCTCCCAATCTCTTCCCTTAGTTACTAACCTGATTCAAACAAGCGTGCTAAAGTAACTCTAGACACTGGCAATAACGCCAACTTAATGAGAAGGAGAACACAACCATGCCAGATACTCAGGGTTTAGTCCAGGCATTTGGTGAAGTCCACGATAATCCCATCCTACTGGAGCAAGGAGTCACCGCTCCGGTTTGTGAAGGACTAAATATTGCATTAGCAAGCTTCCAAGCCCTCTATCTGCAATACCAAAAACATCACTTTGTCGTAGAAGGTGCAGAATTTTCTTCCCTGCATGACTTCTTTCAAGAAAGCTACGAACAGGCGCAGGAATATGTCCACGATTTGGGAGAACGACTCAATGGATTAGGTGGAGTTCCCGCCGCTAGTTTTAGCACCCTGGCGCAGTTATGTTGCTTCTCTCCAGAAGCCGATGGCATTTTTTCATCGCGTCAGATGATCGAGAATGACTTGGCAGCCGAGCAAGCTATAATCCAGTTAATTCGGCGTCAGGCGTCACAAGCGGAAAGTTTAGGCGATCGCGCCACCCGCTATTTGTATGAACAAATCCTGTTGAAAACGGAGGAACGGGCTTATCATTTGAACCATTTCCTCGCACCGGATAGCTTAACGTTGGGCTTTATGAAAAAAAGCTAGACCTTCGTAGCGAACATATCCCACCAGTGAAATTTAATGTTGGCTGGTGGGTATTTAATACTTTTGGAGAACAAATAACAGACTGATTGCTGCTTTCGATTATCTGACCAGTTATTGGAACAAGTGAAGCGATGTCCCACCCGCCGATTGAGTCTTCAATCACCTTTTTCTACACCCATGACCTTGACATGTCGGCACGGTTCTACGAAGATGTGTTGGGTTTGGAGTTATGGCTTGATCAAGGCAGTTGTCGGATTTATCAGGTGAGTTGTGATGGGTACGTGGGTGTGTGCCAAAGTAGCGGCACCAAAACACCACTCACTGACAAGCAATCAAATGTAATTTTTACCTTGGTAACACCACAGGTGGACGAGTGGTTTGACTATCTTCAGCAGCACGGTGTTGTCTTTGAAAAGCCGCCGACGTTCAATGAAACGTACAAGATTTACCACTGCTTCTTGCGTGATCCCAATGGCTATCTCATTGAAATTCAACGCTTCGGAGGATAAACCTCTGGGAGGGATAGATTTTACTATTGAATCGGGCGCAAAGCGTGGGTTCCCTAAGGTTTCCGGGCGTAAGGTTAATTCGGGCTTGCTGCACAAGTGAAGAAGCCCTTACCCATCAAGGTGATTAAGCTGTCACGCATTTAAATTGGGAATGGGTAGCGAGCAAGATGCTCAATGTAGCGAGCAAGATGCTCAATGTAGCGAGCAAGATGCTCAATGTAGCGAGCAAGATGCTCAATGTAGCGAGCAAGATGCAAAGCCTGCGGCATGGCTTCGCTAAACGCACTACGGCAAGG
>NZ_JAVJTO010000117.1:0-10583 GCF_040220235.1 Coleofasciculus sp. B1-GNL1-01 | reverse complement strand
TTGAGCAACCGTCAGCTACTGCACAGACATTGCCACGACCAAAAAACTGCTATGGATGCCTTGAGGCAAAAGAGGCAGTTGGCACATGAAGAGTTAGCGAGGTATTTGGATGATAACCCGTTCTAACCGCCTAACCCTAACCGAGGGAAGAGGTGCCCATGACAAGGGTCAAGTCACTGAGGAGCCGTGTGACGGGAAACTGTCACGCACGGTTTTGAAAGGGAGACGGGAGGTAGCAATATCTCCCGCCGACCCAAACTATTGGCAGATTGAGCAGTTAGAACAAGCAGGTTACACCGTCCACACCCAAGAGGGATGGTACACTTCAACCTTGCGGCAATACCTTGGCTTACCCAAGTCCAAGAATAAAGCTGAGTCCTCACCCGCCGCCCATGCCGTTGATGGGATCTGCCTAGCCGCCTCCCAATTTATGCGGTATCGCCAGATTAAGGGTAGAAGCGGTACTTGGTTGGGGTCTATTGCGGTAACACCGTGCCAGTTTGCAGTGATTCACCGTCCCCCAATTTGTCGCCGTCAATTACACCTAATGATCCCCAGCAAGGGAGGGAAACGGCGCGACTATGGCGGCACAGTTACCCGCCACGGGTTTAGGAAAGGTGATTATGTCAAAGCAGCTAAAGCTGGAGTTACCCACTACGGTTACGTTTCTGGTGATACTAAGACCCAAGTTTCCGTCAGTGACGCTAACTGGAAGCGAATAGGGAGGTTTACCGCCAACAAAGTCCAATTGTTACAACAAAACACCGGACTGGTGTCAACAGTTGGGTTGTCAACCCTTACCACGTTGAGTGGCGCGGTTTGACCTCTATCCCCCTCCGACCTACTTCGTTGAGGTCGGAGTCCCACGAGGTAAAGCGATGGGGAAGCAGGGGGAGCTGGGGAAGCTGGGGAGGACAAGGGAGAATTTCCCTACTCACCAATGACATAAGATTATAAGTTGTTCCCTATTCCCTACTCCCTGTTCCCTATTCCCTGTTTTCTGTTCCCTAAAAAATGACAAATGACAAATGACAGTTTGGTGATTCCTCAGCTAATTGTAGGTTTAGGTAATCCTGAACCCAAATATGACAAAACCCGTCATAATATTGGTTTTGAAGTCGTCGATGAGCTAGCCCGTCGGGTGCAAATTTCTTGGAACGAAAATCGTCGCTTCCAAGCGTTGTTGGCAGAGGGACGTAGCTTAACGGGTGACAAACTCCGTTTACTCAAACCTCTGACTTATATGAATCGGTCTGGGCAAGCGATTCGCACTGCAATAGACTGGTATAAAATGCCCCCAGAGTCAGTTTTGATTGTCTACGACGAGCTTGATTTACCCGTTGGACGGCTACGTCTACGCCTATCAGGTTCTGCGGGAGGACACAACGGCATGAAATCCGCGATCGCTCATCTGGGAAGCCAAAGTTTCCCCCGCCTACGCATTGGAATTGGCAAATCTGATCCAGACAAGAACACCGTCGGTCATGTCTTGGGCAAATTCTCTCCGGAAGAATCTAAGATCATTGCCGAAGTCATTCCACTCGCTGTTGACGCCATAGAACTCTCGCTAAAGGAAGGAGTCGAAAAGGCAATGAGCCTCTACAATAACCGGATAATTGAATGTTCAGGAGGCGATTGAAATCGCTGCTACACAAACAAAGTCCGCCTGCGCGGACTGGGTTATAAGAGGGGTAGCGTTCCCCGGACATGATATTACCTGTCTGTAGCTAGAAGTCAAACGAGGGATGGGTCATGTAATCTGTTTTGGCTAAATCTGTTCAAAACGCTGAAAACTGACCATTCATGAAAATCCTACTTAACGGTTCACGTCGATTAAGCCTTGTCGTCTTTGCTACTGGATTTCTTTTCCTAGCTAGTCCTCACCGGAGTGTCGCCCAAGACGAGATGGTTCCTATACCAACGTCAGCGGATTCATCCCTGAAAAGTAATCCCGATAGTGAAGTCTATTTTGCCGATATTTTAGTGAGAGGTAGACCTGTATTCCAAGTGGGTAGCCTGGCGGATTTGGGCGCAAGAGAACGAGCAAAAATTATTAATCGGCGGGTTAACAGTCTTTTGGCACAATCGGAAACCTTGGGACAGGTGACAGTGAACCCAGATAACCCTCGTCAAGTGGCAACGTTGCGATTGAATAACCGAGTATTAATGACGGTTACTCAGCAAGATGCCCAAGACTTTGGTTTGTCAGTGGAAGCCTTAGCCGAGAGATGGGCAGAACAATTGAATCAGGCAATAAAAAAACCGCCCTTGGCGATTGATGTGGGACAGCGTCTCTATGGAACAGTACGACAACTTTTACGGGATACGGTGATAAATCTCCCCTCTTTATTAGGGGCGTTAATTGTGGTGGGGATCACCTGGGGAGTGGCGAAAGGAGTGCGATTTATTGGCTTTAGTTGGGCGCAACGGACAGAAGGCGATCGCAGTACGGAAATTCTGATTGGACGTTTGGGTTATGGTGGCGTCTGGGTACTGGGTTCAGTTGTTGCTTTAGGGGTTTTAGGACTGAACTTTGGCGCATTATTGGGGGCGTTGGGACTCACCAGTGTGGCGATTGGTTTCAGTCTCAAAGATGTTTTGAGTAATTATATTTCTGGGGTGATTTTACTCGCGGCTCGACCCTTTGGCATTAATGATCAGGTGGTAATTAGTGATTATGAGGGGACGATTACGCAGATTGACCTTCGGGCAACTACAATGAGAACCTATGATGGGCGGTTAGTTTATATTCCGAATCAGGAAGTATTCTCTGCCAGTATTATTAATAATACCGCTTCGCCGCGCCGCCGGAGTTCGGTTATGGTTGGTATTGATTATGATGCTGATATTACTCAGGCAAAACAAGTGATTCAAAACGCTCTCGCCTCACTTTCTGGAATAGAAAAAGAACCACCTCCGGAAATTTTGGTGATAGAATTAGCCGCAAGTACGGTGAATCTGGAAGTGCGGTTTTGGGTGGATTCGCGGCGATTAGGGTTTTTGACGATGACATCTCAAGTCTGTCAACATATAAAAGAAGCACTGCAAGCGGCAGATATTGAGATGCCGACTGATATCTATACTTTAATGTTCCGCGATTCTCCTCTACCAACAGATACAACGGGTAATTCTCAATCTGATAATTCTGCCTCCGAGTTAGTTCTTCCTCATCAAAACTCAGCCAATGGATAAAGTGTTAAGCTGTTCGGCATTTAAACCTTAATGTCAATAATAGCGAAAGCCGTGTAGTGCGTTTAGCGAAGCCATGCCGCAGGCTTTAGCGAAGCCATGCCGTAGGCTTTGCATCTTGCTCGCTATCCATTCCCAATTTAAATGCATGACAGCTTACTTTAGGTTTTCTGGGCGAAATCATACCTAAGTCTAATGGCACTGAAAACTTGCATTAGGGAATCGCCGAAACCTTTGATACAGCAGTTTGCTCTGCTATGCGGTACATTGTCGATCCCCCTAAATCCCCGTGCAAAAAAAGCGAAGCATCCGCTGGCTTCCCCCGTGGAACAAAAAGCGAAGCATCAGCTGGCTTCCCCCTTTTGAAGGGGGACGGGAGGGGGATCTAATAGGGGGACGGGAGGGGGATCTGAAGGGGGACTTTGACCTACTGTACTTTATTACAGCGCAAAGAGCTGTATACCGTAGGGTGGGTTTCGACTTCGCTCAACCCACCAGCTTTAATTCAGTGGCATTCTACCTAAGACAGTCTTAAGAAAAGCCTTTTTTTTCCATATTTTAGAGACGCTATATGTCATATCTGTCGTTAATTTGAATTTTTTATTTATTCTATAAAAACAATATAATCAAGTTTTTTGAATCCAACTTACGGTAGAGACGTTACTCCGCTATTGCTGTACTCAAGAGAGACGTAACCTCTTCAATACCGAGATAGAATAGTTAATAGAAATTGCTAAGTTTTAGAAACGGATATGCATACACCACCAACCTTAACCTTATATGAGAAGATAGGCGGACAGCCAGTTGTTGCTCAAATTGTGGATGATTTTTACCAGCGTGTGTTAGCAGATGATACCGTCAGTCACTTTTTTGCTAACACTGATATGGAAAAGCAACGGCGTCATCAAACTGCTTTTATTTCCCAGGCTTTGGGAGGTTCTAATCAATATACGGGACGCTCAATGGGAAAAGCTCACTCTGGATTAAACTTACAACCCGAACACTTTGAAGCAATTGCCAATCATTTGGGTGAATCACTGGCTGAATATGGACTTACCAAAGAGGAAATCAACAGCGTACTTGAGCGCATCTCAACATTGAAAGAGGCTGTTTTGTACAAGTAAGAATCCTTGAATATGACTGAATTCCAGAGGTTAACTCAGATAATTTAAAAGTAACATCTCAAAACAGGCAAGTTGCACCGTAAATTGATTGGCTTTACACTAACAGCACGATATCAAAACTAGCCAAGCTGATCAATCGAATGCAACTGTCACTTTTTTCAGAGACTCAAACCTCGAAAGCCAAAGATAAATCGGTGTTCAGTGATCCGAGTTTTGCTAGCAACAAGCTTTTACCTGTGCATCGGTGGATACCTTGGATTGCTGGCTTTTCCAGTTCTTTTGTGCGAGATGTGGTAGAAACTAAGCTTCCTCAACCGGGAACGGTTATTGATCCCTTCGCAGGTGTGGGTACAACCCTGGTTGAATCAGCATTAATCGGACATGATAGTGTTGGTTTTGAGATTAATCCCTACGCGGCTTTGGCTTGTCGAGTTAAAGTCAATGCGTATCAACTTAATCCAGAAGATATTCAAAGAGAGATAACACGATTCCAAAGGTTTTATGACCATAGCATGACGAGTGAATATTTGCCGATGAGTCAGCCACCATCGGGATTCCGAACCCGCCAAGCATTCTATAGTCCAACTGTGTTAGAGAAAGTCCTGATTGTTCAGGATTTTATTAATTCTGTGGAGGATGAGAAGATTCAAGAGATTTTTAGATTGGCGTTTGCGTCAACGATGGTTCATTACTCGAATTATTCCTATGAACCTAGCTTAGGAACCAGAAAAGCAGCAGGGAAAAGGAATATTGCGGATTTTGCCGTTTTTGAAGTCATCACAGAAAAGCTTAATCAGATGACTTGTGATCTAAAATGGCTTTTGCGGAATTTACCCCGTCATTCATTCAAAAACAAGATTTTAAATGCCTCATTTTTTGATTACCAACAGTATCTTAAACCGAATTCAGTCGATCTGGTAGTTACATCACCTCCTTATCTAAATAATTACCATTACATCCGCAATACCCGCCCCCATCTCTATTGGCTAGGGTTTGTCAATAAGCCTGATGATACTAAGATTTTGGAACAGCAGAATTTTGGCAAATATTGGCAAACTGTGAGAGTTCAAGATCAGGTGAATTTAATTTTTCCCAATCCACCAGCAGAACTTATTGAAAAAATTGATTACCTGCGTACAGTCAATACTCAGCGAGGTATCTATGGTGGCAATGGATGGGCTAACTATGCTGCATCTTATTTTAATGATTGTTATCGTTTTGTTCAGGGACTTCGATACGTTCTCAAGTCGAGGGCTTCAGCATTTGTGGTGATTGGAAATAGTATTTTGCAGGGAGTCATGTTTACAACCGATGTCTATTTAGGTCAAATTGCTGAACAATCGGGTCTTGATCTGGTCAGTATAAACACGCCACGAGATACTCGTGTGGGAAATAGTATTATTCAATCAAAGGTGCGGGTTGCCAAGGCGGATAAAGTTTGTCGATTATACGAATCGGTAGTTGAGTTGCGTCAGCCGAAATAGTTTTGAATCTTTTCGATTAGTTGTTCATAATGAGGACGCTGACCTTGCCATTTTCTTTCCCAACTTCGACCCGGGTGCAAGGTGTCCCATTCAGCCAGGAGTTGTCCATAACGGTTAATCCCTGGATCATGATTTCCGAAGCCATCGATAACACTATTCCATAGGGGTTGATATCGACGAATTAGTGCTGCTTCAACCGCAGGAATCATACTACTCTCATCGTCAGTTAGAATAACAAAGCGACATGAGAAATCTGTTAAGTTGAGGTTCTGTGCTGCTCGGATACTGGTTGCATGTTCGCTTAAACGACGATAAAGAGTCGCTATTTTTTTAGATGGGGTGCGGGCTTGTCGCCAACCACTCGGAACGGCTTTTCCCGCATAAATTGGTGTGGAAACGTTATGGCTGTTCGCTTGCGCGATCGCACTATAGGGTGGAAAATTACCTGTGTAGTACAGGAGGTAAAGTCCTGCACCTGTAAATGTCTCTGATGGCGGTAAGGGTTGAACAGGTGTGGAGAGGAGAAAGTCTACAGCGTTTTGAATTACCTGTTGAAACTGGGATGATTGAAAAATGTGGTTGTCTGGGTTGAAAGAGGAAAACATTGTTTATCATGGGTGATTTGCCGGACATGATATGACACAACTAAACTGATGGATTGGATTTGTCGATTTTATGGGCGCACGCCATGCGCCCCTACGGTTTCGGGTAATGAGTTGAGTACAATTACTTTAAGCTTTGGTTCTCAGGTCAAGTGGTGAGTATGGGGCAGTGGATGGAGTATGGTGTGTTTGAGTGCAGTTTGAGTGATAGTTGGTAGGCTAAGTTACGATCGCGTCTGGGGTCTGCATCCGGTGAGTAAGCTAGATTAGGATGGATGACACTGAAAATTTGCATGGCGCGATCGCTCAAACTTTGGATATGCCGTAGGGTGGGTTTCGACTTCGCAAGAACCCACCAGAATACGAGGAGCGTGACATTCAGATAGCTAATTTCGTCTCAGAATTGGTAATTAACGCTAAAATGAAACCCATCGTCTTGAAGATTATCGCCGCGATCGTCTAAATCAACTAACGGCAAACCATAATCTAATCTGAGGTTCAGATTTCTTACGGGTTCGTAAAGAATACCCGAACCAATACTGGCTAGAAATTTTTGGTCGGGTAAATCATTAGGATTGTCACCTTGGTTCCAGACATACCCTATGTCGGCAAATGGAATTAACAGAAGAATTGACTCTCCTCTATCATTGCGAGATAGGGTAATTCTATCCTCTACCGAAAGACGCAAGCCGTTATCACCATTACGGGCGCTTTCTCGATACCCTCTGACTGAGTAAAATCCACCAATAACAAACTGTTCAGACGGTAATAAAGGATCAGGGGTTAACTGAACGCTCGCTTGAGTAACAAGCGTATGATTGTCACTTAAACGCTGCACTCTTTGCACCTGACCATTCCAGCTAAAGAAAGCGCTATCTGGAATTGGCTCTGGATTAGACGTAGCATCAAATAGAGTGGTGCCAATATTGAACAAAGAGCGTAGTATCCAGGCACCGTTAGCATCACGGCGAATATAATCCTGCCCAAATCTGAACACGCTAGTACGACTCACACCATCTTCATCGGGTCCAAAACCAAAGGGTGTAGGAATATCATCGAATGTAAAGGTCTGACCATCTTCAAAGCTAAATGCGAGGGAAAGCGCAAACTCTTCTGTTGGAGTACGAATCAGGGGTTGTCGGAAGCTAAGTTCATAGAACTGTGAATCACCTTCAATGCCAAGATCATCGAAGGGATCTTCCGTGATTTCAGTCCAGTTGAATTGGGTGCGTAGTTGAATCGTGCCTTCCATGGGATTAACAGGGATTTGATAGAAGGCATCAATTAAATCAGAACCTCCCGTCGTACTCACGTAGTATGACGCAAAGAGATTATCACCATACCCCGTCAGGTTCCGGTAGCCTGCGCCTATTCCGAACCGCTCTGACCCCAGGCTCGGAGGCGAGTAGTTGTCGAAGCTGGCAAATCCATAGAACGGATTTGCCTCATCCACTTCAATAGCTAAAATACTTTGTCCCAAATCTGTCCCCGGTTGTAGAGTCGCACTGAGGGTATCAAATAAAGGATTTTGACGCAGCAGGCGGAGTTGATCTTCAAGTTTAAAAGCATTGAGGGGAGTATCAACACCCAACCTCACTCGACTACTAATGTAATCAGACTTAACTCGTTGATTTCCTTCAATTTGAATCTCTTCCAGGCTGCCTTCAATCACTTGAATCTGGACAACACCATCGACAACTTCTTGCTGGGGTAAAATTGCCCGTGAGGTCAAATAGCCTTCGTCTTGATAAAGGCGAGTAATTGCATCAGCAGCAGCCCTCAATTCCGTTACTGTTACCGTTCGCCCTTCTAAAGGTTGTGTGAACTCCTGCCAATCTTCAGGGGTGTAAATCGTACTGCCAGTGACTTCAATCGCAGTCACTTCTACTTCCGCTTCAGAAACGTCTGGACGAATCGGCTCGGTTTCAGTTTCGGACGGCGGTAGGACAGGTTCTTCCTCCTGTGGATCTGTTAATTCAGGCTCAGGTAAGGGTTGTGGAAACCGATCCTGATTGGGGTCAGATACTTGGGCAATATCTAAAAGCTGCTCTGGCAATTCCTCCGTGTTGCCAGCTATCGTTTCGATATCTTTGAGGTCATCTGCACTAAACGAAATTTCTGCTAATGCCTCACCAGCGTTCAATTGTCCTAAGAGAATAATCCAAGAAGCCAGGTAACTAAACTTACGGTATTTAACACCCATATTCACTCACACCACACATTATTGCACACTAAAACTCTAGCCATTCATCTTTAACTCTCATGAGCGTCTAAGATGAAAGCTAATTTTTTCAGGTAACAGTCGTTCGACAATTGAATGTCACTGATTTAAGCGTTTGTAGTAAGCGCTAAAGCGCTTGAGGCACTAAAGTGCCGACTACGAACCCATCTTATTTCAGTGGTATTCGTTCTACAATTCGTGATCAAGAATCGCTCTCAGCAATTCTTTGTTCAATGTATTCCTCGTAAGGTAATCGTTGTTCGGGTCTCAAAATTTCCCGGATAGCCATTCGTCGCTCAAACTGTAACTCAGAAACTTGCCGACGCAGGGACTCAACTTCTTCGTACTTCTTCCTCACTTCAGATTCTGAAGCATCTTCACTCCTAATTAATACTTCTAACTCTTCTTGTGCCTGATTCCACGCCGGGTAAAGCTCATCGAGTTTAGGACTAAACTGCCGATCAACTTGGTAAAGCTGAGCTATCTGCTCATCTGTTAAACCTAGCTGAAGAATGATAGTTTCTACTTCTCCATCTGTCTGAGCATAAATTCGTTCATTGAGCATAGAATGGCTACTTGCATTCATCTCAGAGTTAAAGTCATCTGAAGTCGGTAATGCATTAGCTGTTCCAACTACTGAGAACATCAGAAAAACTGATAGAATGGTTGATTTGGAGAACATTTACGCTCCTTATCTCTACAGGTATTCCAGTACAAGTGAATGTGATCTAGCATAGTCTGAATCTAATACCCGCTATCGAGTAATATCTCACTGTGCATTTGAGTATGGAACCCGCTTGACTCAGTTTCCCTAGCAGACATTATTGCCTGCCGAGCGCTAAACTCTTGGAAAGCGTTATTCCAAGTAATTTCAGACCGTGCAAATGCATTCCACATATGAAGATTATTAGCGCTAAATCGACCCACACCTGGGATATCTATGCTGAAAGATGTGTCAATATTTGACCCTGCATAGCCGTTGTTCCTTGAGCCGGTAGAGCCAATATTGACAATGGCTCCGTTGACATTAACAGTGGTTCCACCGCTGGGAGTTTCGCCCCCACCGGGAGTTTCACCGCCACCAGAAATTACACCACCACCGGGTGTGCCACCACCACCGGGAGTCCCGCCCCCAGGAGTTTCGCTGCCATCAGTAGGAACGCCACCCACAATTTCATAAAAAGACAGGTTTCCTTGAGGCTGAACAACACCATTAACAGTGATTGTTCCATCTAGAGGGTCAGGAGGTATGGATGAACCGATTAAAGATTCAGCACCGATGTTCTCGAAACTCAAACTACTACCAGGACTTACTGAAATTTCTACATCCCCTGGATTGTTTACAAGACCAGCAGTGATGTTTCTAAAACTAAGATCACCACTAGTAGTTGTTAAGCTAATTGAACCGCCAGATGTTCTGAGGTCGTATAGTGCTAAAGAGTCCAAAGCAATGCTTCCAGAGGTGATGTTTATGTCTCTCCCATTGGTAATAATGCTGCTGTCAGAAACGAATGTCCCGTTTGCTTCAAACGTAATTGTTCCTGAACCGGGTTGAAAGCTCAGGATGGAATCTGACATCTGCTCAATCGTGATCGAATTAGTCGCTTGAATCGTGACATTGGTATTCCCAGCTAAACTCTCAATCTGCGCTTCAGAAATCTCTGTTGGTCCAGCATCTTCAAAAAGCACATCCCCATCAAAGCCACCAACAGTTCCCCCAGCCGTAATCGTAATGTCGGCAGGGTCAAACAGTAACGTACCGGGCGCTCCATTTGGGGCATTGGTGTTGACATTCCCTGTAAAGTTCAGGCTTTCTAAGCCCTTGGACTTTGGACAAAATCAGTATTTTTGCGTATTACTTACGCAAATAAAATAAGGAACAATAACTCCTCTATCTCAGCTCGAAGAAAAGCTCAGAAATACCGGATTTAGAAGGTTACAGAGTAAAGCTTAGGAGACTTGG
>NZ_JAVJTO010000116.1:0-14415 GCF_040220235.1 Coleofasciculus sp. B1-GNL1-01 | reverse complement strand
CGAATGTTTGCGGTGACGCAGGGCGGGTTTTGTATGAAGGTTATTGGTTTTCTCGTCAATTTTGTTCCTAAACCCGCCCCTACAGATTAATCGAATCTTATTGGTGACGCAGGGCGGGTTTTGTATGAAGGTTATTGGTTTTCTCGTCAATTTTGTTCCTAAACCCGCCCCTACAGATTAATCTAATCTTATTCGTGACGCAGGGCGGGTTTTGTATGAATATTATTGGTTTTCCTGTCAATTTTGTCCCTAAACCCGCCCCTACATTAGATTTATCTTCGATTCTTATGCAAGGCTAAATTTTTAATGGTTCCATCCCATTCTTGAGAACCACTAGGGTGCAATTCGTCCTCTTCCCAGGCTATGGGATTATTCACAATGTATTCACGAATCGCGGTTAATGCTTGTTCATTGCGGATAATATGTTCATAATAGCCACGTTGCCACACGCGAACACCCCTCTGGCGACGATTTTTATTAATGCGGCGTGCTGAAAAGGTTTTGAATCCTCTGATAATCTCTGGCAAGCCATGGTATTTTTGATCAGTAGTATCTGCTGTCAATATCAAAATGCCATGGAGATGATTGGGCATGATCACAAATTCATCTAATTTTAGATGAGGATGATAGTGAAGCAAATTTTTCCAATGTAAATAGACAAATTTGCCGGAATCGCTTAACTGCATTTGACTATCGATGATTTCACCTAACAGGGTTTGGCGTTGCCAAGTACAAATGGTAATAAAATAAAATCCCGGTTGTGTATAATCATAATCTTTCAGGCGGATTGAACGTCGATGATGTTGATCCGGATTGTATTTCATGATCAGATCGCACGAGGTTTTCCTTTGACAAAACGTGTAGGGGCGGGTTTAGGAATTTAATGATCAGACACACCTCAAACAATACAACAAAACCCGCCCTATCCCCACCACCAAACCACGAAATATTTCACGCGATCGCACGCCAATCATCCCAATTATGTAGGGGCGGGTTTAGGGATTAAATTATCAGACAACACCCCAAACAAAACAACGAAACCCGCCCTATCCCCACCGCCAAACCACCAAACCTATCCTAATATTCCATGCGATCGCACGCCAATCATCCCGATCCTGTAGGGGCGGGTTTAGGGATTCAATCATGATACACACCCCCAACCAAACAACGAAACCCGCCCTATCCCCACCACCAAACCACGAAATCTATCCTAATATTCCACGCGATCGCACGCCA
Source organism: Coleofasciculus sp. B1-GNL1-01 (assembly GCF_040220235.1). Lineage (NCBI taxonomy): Bacteria > Bacillati > Cyanobacteriota > Cyanophyceae > Coleofasciculales > Coleofasciculaceae > Coleofasciculus > Coleofasciculus sp. B1-GNL1-01. Next base: position 13,179 of record NZ_JAVJTO010000116.1, on the reverse strand, counting down.
ATCCTCCCCATCATGTAGGGGCGGGTTTAGGGATTAAATCATCAGACAACACCCCCCACAAAACAACGAAACCCGCCCTATCCCCACCACCAAACCACGAAATATTCCACGCGATCGCACACCAATCATCCCCATCCTGTAGGGGCGGGTTTAGGGATTAAATCATCAGACAACACCCCCCACAAAACAACGAAACCCGCCCTATCCCCACCACCAAACCACGAAATATTCCACGCGATCGCACGCCAATCACCCCAATCATGTAGGGGCGGGTTTAGGGATTCAATGATGATACACACCCCCAACAAAACAACGAAACCCGCCCTATCCCCACCGCCAAACCACGAAATATTCCACGCGATCGCATCCATTAATCGAATGTTATTGGTGACGCAAAGCGGGTTTTGTATGAATTTTATTGGTTTTCCCGTCAATTTTGTCCCTAAACCCGCCCCTATATGTTCATTTATTTAAAAATTCCACCTTTCTCTATAAATTCTGGGATAATTAAACGATGCCATTCTAGTTTGATCAACTCAGTATTACCAAATCTCTGACCCAATACATCCACCGAACTGGTATTTTCCGTGATGATGCTAACCAGAATTCGGATTGAACCGATGTGACTACAAATCAAAATATTATTCACCTCACTCATTTGCGTAAACCGCGCCAGATCAATCAAAAACGAGAAAATTCGTTGAGCTAATTGGGCATAACTTTCGCCATTTTCGGGGGCATAGTTTAAATCACCAGCCGCATATTCGGGAATAAATCGGAGTTTGCCACCTTCTAATACGCCCAAATTCCGTTCATTTAGTCGCTTATCTTTGTGGATACTGCCCACGCTAATATTGCCGCTAGTTATAGCAATATCTAACGTTTTATAGGCGCGTTTTAATCCAGATGCAAAGGCTAAACTGTACTCTGGATCAAGTTTAGTTCCTAATACCCTGGCTTGTGCTTCACCTTGCGGCGTTAAGTCTACATCTTTAGAACCCGCAATTCGCTTTTCGGCATTGACGGTGCTTTGGGCATGACGGACTATGTGTAAAGTTACCGGAGTTGCTAAGATCAAAGGGTGCTTGAGGTGGTTGCGTATGTCTTGCCAACTGAGAATTTTGTCATTTGTCATGCGTTATTTGTCCTTTGAGGCAATCGGCAACAGGAAACGGGGAACACCCCATTTTAATGTATATCAGTTTAGCGGATCAGCGCAATACTACTGTTTACCATTTAGGTAAATGTCTTACACAAAAGTAATACACCATAAGATACTCGACGTAACGACGAATTATGCGAGACATTATCAAAAAAATCCGCCCAGTTTCTCTGAGAACGGTTCTAATTGTTCCCTTCATTTTACAAATTATTACCGCTGTGGGATTAGTTGGATATTTGTCCTATCGCAGTGGACAAAACGCCGTTGAAGATCTGGCAAATCAATTAGTTGAAGAAACTGCCGAACGAGTCAGCGATTGCGTCAACAGTTATTTGCAGCAACCTCATCAATTTGTTACCTTAAATCGATTAGCGGTTGAACAAGGGGATTTAGATCCAACCGATATTGATCAAGTTTACAGGCGACTCTGGCGGCAAATGCAGGTATCTGATGCTCCGACTGGATTGAGTTATACGAGTCCCTCAGGAGCGTATATTGCGGTGGGAGAGGATAAGTTTGGTTTTGTTTTTCCGAAAGGTTCATATCTGAAAGCTGAGTTAAAAGGAACTGCTCCAGGATCGCGAAATTATTTTCTACTTGATGAAGCGGGTGAAGTTATTCGGCTCTATGACACTCTACCCAACTGGGACCCCCGAAAACGACCCTGGTATCAAGAAACGATTCAGCAAAATACACTAAGTTGGACAAAAATTTACCCCTTTGTCGGTACAGAGAATGCGGCAATAAATCTGTCTGTTCCGGTTTATAAAGATAATGAATTTCAGGGAATTTTTGATGGAATTTTTGTGATCTCTTTGATTAGTTATTTTTTGGAAAAATTAGATATTTCTACCTCTGGACAGGTATTCATTATAGAACATTCGGGGGATGTGGTCGCAACCTCAACGGAAGAAAAGGCTTTTGTCAAAAATATTCAGGGCAAACAACTAATCCGACTCAAAGCCACTGAAAGTAGCAATCGGTTAACGCGGATGACGATGCAAGCATTACTCAATCAAGAGGATAATCTGGCATCAATTCAACACGTCGATTTTACCTTTTTCGACGAGGATTCCACCCAAAGGCAATCCCAACGCCATTTTGTTCACGTTGAACCCTATCAAGATGACTATGGCTTGGATTGGTTGATTGTCTCTGTTGTGCCAGAGTCGGACTTTATGACGCAAATTTATGCGAATACTCGCACGACAATTATCCTTTGTATTGCCACTCTCATTATTGCCACCGGATTGGGTATTATCACTGCCCGTTGGGTGACTCAACCTCTACTTAAATTAAACCAATCTGCCAAAAAACTTGCTCAAGGAGAATGGGAACAATCGGTTGTGATTCAGCGCCACGATGAAGTCGGAGAATTAGCAAACTCCTTTGCTCAGATGGCAAGTCAACTGCAAACCTCGTTTACTGAACTTCAGACTCTAAATACAGCATTAACTGAGAGTGAAAGCCGCCTGAACCAAATTCTAGAAGCGATTCCGGTTGGTATATCCGTTCATGATATTAGCGGACAAATTATCTACGCCAACCAGACATCAAAGCAACTCTTGGGAATCGAAACCTTACCGGAAGCGACAACCGCCGACTTATCAGAAACGTTTCACGTTTATCAGGCGGAAAGCGAAGAATTGTATCCTGTCGAACAAACGCCTCTGGTTCGGGCATTTCAGGGTGAAAAAGTGAAAGTTGATGATATGGAAATTCGCTTACCCGATCGCAGGATTCCCCTAGAAGTCTATGGCACCCCAATCAGGAATGAAACCGGAACTATTGTTGCCGCGATCGCCACATTTTTCGATATCACGAAACGTAAGCAAACGGAGCAGATTTTAGCCGACTATAACCAGACTTTAGCGGCTCAAGTTCGCGAACGAACAGTAGAACTCAATGAAGCTCAACGCCTCGCTCATTTAGGCAATTGGTCATTTGATATAAACAGTCATAAAATTGTTTGGTCGGATGAGATTTTCCGTATTTACGGACGTGATCCTAGCCAAGTTGAACCTAGCTACGAACAGCTTGTGCAACAAATCCATCCCGATGATGTTGCCCTATTTCAGCATTATGTTGAACAAGCCATTACCGAAGGAAAATCCTACGAACATGAAATGCGAATTTTCCTGAGTGATGGTTCAATGCGGTATGTTTTGGGCAAGGGAGAAGCCATGTTCAATTCATCGGGACAGGTGGTTCAACTGTTTGGCACGGTACAGGATATTAGCGATCGCAAATTGATCGAGGAACAATTACGAGAGAGTGAAGAAAAATTCCGTCAACTGGCAGAAAACATCCAAGATGTTTTCTTTATTCTCTCCCACACCGGAGAAATGCTCTATATTAACCCCGCCTACGAACAAATTTGGCAGAGAACTCGCCAAAGTTTATATGATAATCCTCGTTCTTGGTTAGACTCGGTTTTCCCAGAGGACTATCCGTCAACGGTTGCTGCGATGGAACGACAATTACAGGATGCGACTGAGTTTGATCACCTCTATCGGATTACTCGACCCAATGGAGAAATCCGGTGGATTCGCGCCCGTTCGTTCCCGGTTCCTCATCAAAAGACTTACCGCTTTGTCGGGATTGCTGAAGATATTACCGATCGCAAACAAATCGAACTGGCGTTAACAGAAGCCAAAGACGCGGCTGAAACAGCGAACCGGGCGAAAAGTACGTTCCTGGCGAATATGAGTCACGAATTGCGAACCCCCTTGAACGCGATTATGGGGTTTACTCAATTGATGCAGCGCAGCAGTACGTTTCCGGCTGACTATCAAGAGAATGTTGAGATTATTTACCGCAATAGCGAACATCTGCTGACGCTGATTAACCAGGTGTTAGATTTATCCAAAATTGAAGCCGGACGGATCACCCTAAATGAAACCGTTTTTGACCTGTATGCCTTATTACAGGATGTGGAAATCCTGTTCCGAATCAAGGCAAGGGAAAAAGGATTACAGCTACTCTTTGATTATTCCAGTCAGCTTCCTGAATATGTGCAAAATGATGCAGTAAAACTGCGCCAAGTTTTGATTAATTTACTCGCGAATGCCTTTAAATTTACCCATTCAGGGGCGATATCGGTGAGAGTTTCAAGGGTTACTGATACCAGAGAAACTCCCACCACCAAGGAACCCGATGAGATCACCCTCCAGTTTGAAATTGAAGATACAGGGGCGGGAATGGCGGCGGAGGAATTAGAGGATATCTTTGATTCGTTTATTCAAAGTCAAACCGGGAAGCAGCATCAGGAAGGAACGGGGTTAGGGTTATCGATTAGTCGTGAATTTGTCCGACTCATGGGCGGTGATCTGACAGTGGCGTCTCAAGTGGGACAAGGTACAGTTTTTAGGTTTGAGATTAGGGTTAAATTAGCAGACGCCAGCCAAGTTCCTACCTTAAAACCGAAACGGCGTATTATTGCTTTAGAACCGAACCAACCCTGTTATCGAATATTGATTGTTGACGATCGCGTGGATAACCGCAAACTGTTGATCCAACTCCTCAATCCCCTGGGATTTCTCCTCCAAGAAGCGACGAATGGGAAAGACGCGATCGCGATTTGGCAGAATTGGCAACCTCATCTCATCTTTATGGATATGCGGATGCCGATTATGGATGGGTATGAAGCCACCCAACAGATTAAAGCCACCACTCAAGGTCAAGCCACGGCGATTATTGCCGTTACCGCTAGCAGTTTCGATTCCGAGAAGGCAATTGTCCTCTCCATGGGGTGTGATGGATTTATCCGCAAACCCTTCCGGGATGTGGAGATTTTTGACGCGATTCACCAGCATTTGGGTGTGAACTATGTTTATGACGATACAACAGCATCAACTCCACTCAGCCAAACCCCAGCCCATTCCTTAACCCCAGACTCTCTAGCTGTCTTACCCGCCGATTGGTTACAGGCTTTTCGTCAAGCGACAATATTGGGTGATATTGATTTGATGCTGAGTCTGATTGAGGAAATTCGCACCCCTCACGAATCCCTTGCTAACGCCTTGACTGAGTTGACGAATCGGTTTGAGTTGGAGAAGCTGTTAACCTTAACCGAAATTAATTAGATTCACCCCACGCCCAGAAACTGTAGGGGGGCAAAGACTTCATCCGTGTCAACTTAAGCGCCAAAAGCAGGGGCGACGGGGGGATCAGGGGGACTATCGGAGAATTGAGATAAGCTTACGCTACTCCAGATCCCCGACTTCTTTGTTGAAACCCTGATTATCCCAAATAAATTGGATTCAGAAGTCGGGGATCTACCAGACGGTTACTTCTATCAACAAGGGGGGAGTTAACAAAAATTTACAGAATCTTCACACTAGGGGCTGCTTTGTAAAGATTTGACAAAGATTTGCGCCAATCTCCTCCAATATCTGCGGTCTAGTTGAGTGTGATGTCCGATTGAGTTAATATAAATTAAGAAAATATAAATGAACACTGACCAAAAAATAATAGTATATCAGCTAGTAAATTTAGATACCCAGCAATCAGTCGAATGACCAACTACTTATTGTCGCGTTCAAAGACGCCAGTTTCCCAAAACAGCCAACTCAAAGAAACAATCTTAATCGTTGATGACTCTCCCGATAATTTAAGTGTATTACGAAATGTTTTAACAGAACAAGGATATAACGTCAGAGTATCCCTGAATGGGCGACAGACACTTCAGTCTGTGAATATTATGCAGCCTGATTTAATTTTACTCGATATTTTAATGCCCGACATGGATGGATATCAAGTCTGTCAACAGTTAAAAGCCAATCCGGAAACTCAAGCCATTCCGATCATTTTTATCAGCGCCCTCAAGGAAACCTTTGATAAAGTCAAAGCCTTTGAGATTGGGGCGGCTGACTACATCAGTAAACCGATTGAAACCCAAGAAGTTTTAGCCCGAATCGAACATCAGTTACACATCTTACGATTACAACGGCAACTGAAGCAAGAAAATGCCCGGTTAAGCCAGGAAATCCAAGACCGCCAGAATGCTGAAGCCAAACTGCGTATAAGTGAAGCCTCACTCTTGCAAGCCCAAAGAATTGCCCAAATCGGGAGTTGGGAATTTGATGTCCGCACCCGCCAGGTTACCTGGTCAAGGGAAAAATATCGTATCTTTGGACTTGATCCCAATTCGTCAGCGATTACCTACGAGGATATTATCCAACGCATTCATCCGGATGATCAACCCCTATTTGAAGAAACCGTCCAGGATGCGATCGCCTCAGGACAACCTTACGATATCGAGTTTCGAGTTATCCGCCCCAATGGGCAAATTCGCCATCTTGAATCCAGAGGAGAAGCAATTCTCAATGACCAAGGAAAAGTGATTCAACTCTTCGGTATTTCCGTGGATATGACCGAACGCAAACGGCGACAAGAAGCGTTGCGATTAATTGTAGAAGGAACCGCCGCCACAACGGGTGATAAATTCCTGCATTCTTGTGTGTGTTATTTAGCAGAAGTTCTCCAAGTTCGTTACGCATTAATTGCTAAATTTGCCAATCCTGCGGGTACGCGAGTTCGCACATTATCCTATTGGACAGGTGAAACCTGGCATAAAAATATTGAGTATGATTTGAAAAATACCCCCTGTGAAGATATGTTGCTGGATAATGCTTGCCACTATCCTAAAAACTTGCAACAACTGTTTCCTAAGGATCGCTTTTTACAAGAAATTAATGCTCACAGTTACTTTGGCAGTCCTTTGAAAGACTCTGACGGCAATGTCATCGGTTTTTTAGCCGTGTTAGACGAGAAACCAATGCCGTTAACCGTTGAAAAACGGATGATTTTACAAATATTTATCGCCCGTGCTGGGGTAGAACTGGAACGCCTGCAAGCTGAAGCAGAGTTACAACAATCGGAAGCACGAGAACGTCAAAAAGCACGAGAATTGAAACTGACGCTATCGGAATTACAACAAACGCAATCTCAACTGATTCAATCCAAAAAAATGTCAAGTTTGGGACAAATGGTTGCTGGAGTTGCCCACGAAATTAACAATCCAGCTACGTTTATTGCTGGGAATATTCCCATCGCTCGTCAATATTTTGATTATTTAATTAAATTAGTCCAACTTTACCAGACTATTTACAATGAGGATCATCCAGAGATTCAAAGTTGTATTGAAGAGATTGAATTAGAGTTCTTACAAGAGGATCTACCCCAATTAATGCACTCCATGAACATTGGTGTGAATCGAATTCATCAGATTGTTAAATCACTGCGGCGATTTTCTGGGCTAGATGAAGCCGAACTGAAATCCGTGAATATTCATGAGGGGATTGATACAACGCTGGTTTTGATGGAACACCGATTGCGTGCAACCAATATTAAAGTGATTAAAGAGTATAGTCAAATTCCCTTGCTTACCTGTTACGCCAGTCAATTAAATCAAGTCGTTATGATGTTGATTGAAAATGCGATTGATGCGTTACAAACCGATAGCAAATTTCACAATTTAAAATTAAGATTGGTTCCCACAATTACAGTTAGCACCGAACTCAGGCAAAGTAAGACGAAAGCAGGGGAAGCAGAGGAAGCAGAGGAAGCAGGGGAAGCAGAGGAAGCAGGGGAAGCAGAGGAAGCAGGGGAAGCAGGGGAAACAGGGGAAGCAGGGGAAGCAGGGGAAGCAGGGGAAGCAGGGGGAGAAAAAATTAAACTTAGAGCTTATCCGAGCAGTATTGAGAGTCAAGGGTTTTCAAGTGCTATTCCTGCTGCCCCGGAGGTTGTCGTGATTCGGATTTCTGATAATGGAATCGGTATGAGTGAGGAGATACAAGAAAAAATATTTGACCCATTTTTTACCACTAAACCTGTGGGACGTGGTACCGGTTTGGGGTTAGCGATTAGCCACCAGATTATCGTGGGCAAACATAAGGGTAATATTCTGTGTTTTTCTGTACCGGATCAAGGAACCGAGTTTATCTTAGAAATTCCCTTAACTTGAAGCAAGAGGAGGCGATTGAAATCGCTGCTACACAAACAAAGTCCGCCTGCGCGGACTGGTTTATAACGGGGGTAGCTAACCCGGATTTGGTATAAATTGTTCCTATCTGTTTGAGTTTTAGATTGGATTGCACTAAAGCTAGATCAGGGTACGATAGTATCGTACCCCTACCGAATCAATTATCCCTCAGCTGTGGTAGGGGTAAGGATTGCCGTGTCCTATTAAGCTGTTTGGCATTTAAACCTTAATATCAATAACGGCGAAAGCCTTGTAGTGCGTTAAGCGAAGCCATGCCGCAGGCTTTGCATCTTGCTCGCTACTAATACCCAATTTAAATGCATGACAGCTTATCCCTTTTACCAAGAATCAAACCAGTTTTCTACTTCCAGACCATCAAAATCTTGAAAATCAGAAACATTATTTGTCACTAAAACCAAATCGTTAGTCAACGCAATAGATGCTATTTGACCATCACCAAAAGCAGGGGTTTTACCTACCTTAGATAACCTCGCTCTTTCCTGTGCGTGATATTGTGCCGCTTTTAAGTCATAATCAAATAAAGGTAGTCTTGCTAAAATAACATTATTTATATAATCTTCTAAATCTTGTCGTTTTTGAGACACAGGAAGTCGAAAACACCCATATAGTAACTCATGGATAACCACAGTAGCTGTTGCTATTTCCCGTTGATATAACCTGAGCTTTTGCATTACATTATGATTGGGTCGGGGTCGTTTAGCCTCAGACAGAACATTTGTATCTAATAAATATTTTAGGCTCACAAATTCACCTCTCGTCCCGGTGACTTATCCCGTAAATTTTCAAACGTATCATCATCAAGACTTTCTAGATCTACCCTTTGCCTAAAATCCTGTAACGCCGACCAAAAATCCTTAACCTCTTTAATTTCTACTAAAACCTCTTGGTTATCTGGAAAATCCACATCCTCTAATAACTCAATGGTTTTTCCTCTTTTAATCCCTTTAACAAACATAACTTTACCTCATCACAAATTTACTAATGATAAACTCTCTTCTGATGCCACTCAGAAGGAGAGGGGGTCATAGGATCAATCGCGCGATCGCACAGTTATTCTTCGGTTTCTGGTGATTTTAAGTATAAGGGGGATGAGGTGGAGGAGTTGACATCTGGAGAAGATTCAGGAATAATATTATCCCAAAATCCTGTTCCTCCAAGACTGGCAGATACCACGCCAGCGACGACACCAACTACCCCTAAAATCCCCACAACCATCGCCCAACGGGGTTTTTTGCCTAATCCAGAAATCACACCCTCTCGCTGTAGTCCCAACAATTTCAACCAATCCAGCACCGACTTGGGGCGTGCTTCGGGTTCAAGTTTCATTCCCGCCAAAATCGCTTTATTGACACGCTTAGAAATTTGAGAATTAATCTGTTTTGGGGGAATTAAATCCGCCTTACCCTTTTGGCGATCGCTAGAGGTGGGGGGTAGCTTCCCGGTTAAGAGTACATACAGCGTTGCCGCCAGAGAATAGACATCTGTAAACGTTCCGCGCGATCGCGTCTTCGACTTGAGTTCAATCGGGGCAAAAACTTCATCTTGCCATCCCAAAGTTAAGGGATACTCAAATTTTCCGCCCAGGTCAAAATCAATCAGTACCGCCTGATATTGACCCGCCCTCACCATAATATTGGCAGGTTTTACATTCTGATGCAGCAATCCCTGCTGATGGGCAGCGATCAGCGCTTCCCCCATCTGCTGGATATAACTCAACGCTTCCTTTTCGGGTAACACTCGTTGAGACAGGTTCCCTAGACTCTTTCCCCGAATGTACTCCATCGCTAGACAAAAAAACTGTCCTTCAACGAATGTCTTGTACACCTTGATGATATGAGGATGCTTACAGCCTTCTAGCCGCCGCGCTTCATTGACAAACTTACATTTGAGACTTTCCCGACGTAAAGGAGTTAGCCGTTTGAGTCGATCCTCATTCAGCGTTTTGATGACCAGTTCGTTTCCTTGTGCGTCTGTCGCTAGGTAGGTAATACTGAAACCCGCCTTGCCTAATGTTTTCTCAATGGTGTATTGACCATTGTGTAGTTTCTGCCCTATTGTCCACGCCATCGCCTGTGCATTTAAACCCTTTGTTCCTATTTTGGCAGATTTGTCATTCGTTATTGGTCATTCGTCATTTGTCATTCGTCATTCGTTTCCCCCATCTGACACACCGAGCGTGTGACCGAGCGAAGTCGAGGTCAGTCGAGGTGTTCCCCCAGCTCCCAGACGCGCCATGGCGCGTCTCTACAAGCTTCCCCATCTCCCTCATCTCCCTCATCACTCCCATCCCTACTGCACCAAGGGAATCGCCACGATAAACTGGGTTCCCTTTCCCGGCTGGGACATACAGCGGATTTGACCCTGATGCTTTTCCACGACGATATTATGGGCGATGGATAACCCTAACCCTGTCCCCTTCCCCGTAGGTTTAGTGGTAAAGAAGGGATCAAATAAGTGATCCTGAGTCGCTTTTGGCATTCCGGGTCCATTATCAGCAATGGTAATCACCGCCCACGGCGTCTGAGAAGCGCGATCGCACTCTGAAAGTATCCCCTGATTCTGCCAATATTCTCCGCTTTGCACGGCTGTAGAAATCGTAATTTGTCGCGGTTCAGGCTGATTGTCAAAGGCGTCAATCGCATTGGCAATCAGATTCATAAACACTTGATTAAGCTGACTGCCATAACACATCACAGGCGGCAGATCCCCATAATTTTTAATCACCTGAATTTCCGGGCGTTCAGCTTTAGCTTTTAAGCGATTGTGCAGAATCAATAAGGTACTGTCTAACCCTTGATGAATATCAACCGATTGCATCTGCTGCTCATCCAGACGCGAGAAGTTCCGCAACGACAGCACAATATCTCGGATGCGGTTGGCTCCGATTTGCATGGACGATACCATTTTGGGTAAATCTTCAACAATAAACTCGATATCCTCTTCCTCGATAACGGCTTCAATCTCAGGTATTTCCACGGGACAATGTTTCTGGTAAAGCGCCAAAACCTGTAACACACTATTAACATACTCACGAGTATGAACCAGATTGCCGTAAATAAAATTGACCGGATTATTAATTTCGTGGGCAATTCCAGCCAGCAGTTGACCCACGCTGGACATTTTTTCGCTTTGAATCAGTTGACTCTGGGTTTGTTTAAGCTTCTCCAATGTCTCTTCGAGTTGTTGGGCTTGTTGTCGCGCCTTCAGTTCCGATTGTTGCAAGGCTTGTTCTACCTGCTTGCGCTCGGTGATATCAAAGCGAATGGCTAAATATTGGTAGATTTCTCCCTGTTCATTTAAAAAAGGAACAACAGTAGTATCCACCCAATAATAGGTTCCGTCTTTAGCTTTATTTTTGATTTCGCCTTTCCAGACTTTGCCCGATGCGATCGTCGTCCAGAATTCTTTAAAAAATGCTGGCGGATGATGACCCGATTTGATCAGGCGATGGGTTTTGCCAATTAACTCTTCTCGACGATATTGTGATATTTCGCAAAATTTATCATTGACATAGTGAATCACGCCCTGTTTATCGGTAAGCGCCACAATTGCGGCTCGATCTAAGGCAAATTCTAAATCAGATAATTCTTTAAGCGTTCGCTCCAAATTCCTATTCACAAAGTTTTGCTGCCCAATCCCTAGATTCGCTAAAGTCTCTATACCTACAGCGTCTTTGAATTCTGTATTCATTCGTCCATTGGTTTGATAATTATAGGAACTCTCTTGCTGATGAAGCTTTTTTGCTGTCATTTTAGGTTTCCCTTTACTTAAGTAAATATATTTAGATTTACGGATTAACCACCGCTTTGAGGATATTTTATGTGTTTTCCAATCAGTAAGATGTGATTTACTTCACTAATTGGCGGTATTTATCGTAAAAAAAATCGAGTAAATTTGAGTTTTGTATCAAAAAGTATGAGATTTATTACAAACCGTTTTCAAACTTAATCTTTCCTTAAAAGTTAATCAATGTTCCGGATTGCTGATTCATCGTTCAAGCTCTAATTTAATTTTTTCTCCCCCCGCTTCCAGACGCGCCATGGCACGTCTCTACATGGCTTCCCCAGCTTCCCCAGCTCCCCCAACTCCCCGGCGTCTTGGCTATTTGACTTGGCACGAAACTCTGGATTAGGCGCGTATCCTGGTAAAATTTGTAGAAAGGCAGACACTATTGCATCATGCCTATAGCATCGGATTGATGGATTAGGTCAATTCTGTCCCACATTGCTGCAATTGATAATTGAGCAATAATACTTACTGTCTGTTTTGAGAAGAGGAGAACTACTTTGAAGAAAATTCTGTCCATCATTTTACTCGCCGTCGCCGTGTTTGGTTTGGCATTCAGCCGTCCGGCTCTCGCTGCTGACACCGCAAAGGGTGCCACAATCTTTAGTGCTAACTGTAATGCTTGCCATATAGGGGGCAACAACATTGTTATGGCACAGAAGACCCTGAAAAAAGATGCCTTAGAGAAGTATGGCATGGACTCCATGGATGCAATTGTCTACCAGGTAACAAACGGAAAAGGAGCTATGCCTGCTTTTGGCGGACGCTTAAGCGATTCCGACATTGAAAACGTTGCCGCTTATGTGTTAGAGCAAGCTGAAACGGGCTGGTAATTCAGATCCCTCACACTGTAGAGACGTAGCATGCTACGTCTCTACATTCTTGTTTGGGGTAGGTTAATTCTTGGGAGCAGGGCGGGTTTATTCACATCTGTTGTCAGGAAACATAAGATCAATGATCATAGTCAAGCCTGCCCCTACTTACCAAATTCTAGTTAAGGCTTGCTGCATAAGCGTGTAAGGTAGACCAGATAAGGGTTTCCAGCCATTTTTCGACCCAACAAGTGCAAGGTTTTTACACTATAACCGTCTTGCATCCTGGAATTTTCGCCGACAACAGCACCAAATTTTACCTCGACAGAGGGTCAACATCGAGCGAAGTCGAGATGTTAAAACCATTGCCCATTGCCTATTCCCTATTGCCTCTCCCCACCACAAGACTTATT